>URJS01000026.1 GCA_900548205.1 uncultured Roseburia sp.
TCCATTTTTCGGAACACGAAAAATTACAATGCCCTCAACAGGCTAAAGCCCATAAATTACACTGCGGTGGAATCTGTGTCATTGACGCAGTCCACCGCAGACAGATGCCTAACAACGAGCGGCACGCCTTGTGAACCACTCTTATATCAACTAAGAGCGGCGTACAGAGCGAGCCGCTTGTTTCTTTTTCTTTGGAGGGGGTGTGACCTCTCTTTTTTGATCTGCAAAAAACAGCAGGAGGACAGTCGCTGTGATCGCAAAGAGCAGACCTGCGGCAGCCAGAAGGAGATTTGGCTCGGAGGCTGCGCCGTTATACTCCTGCATATCAAAGCCGGTCAGGATCAGGGCAGCGGAGAATGGGTAAGCGCTTAGGAGAAAGCCGCCTTTGAAAAACAGCATACTGTATCCGAGGAAAAAGGCGAGGATGGAACCTCCGAGGTAAGCGCCGCGTATCTGTCCGAACATCAGGATTAAAGGCATACAGACGAGATAGGAGGTAAATGCCGCCGCCAGAATCTGTATACCGCCGCCAAAGAGCAGGGAGAGACTAAAGCCGGGCAGACCGAAAAGAAATCCGGTCAGCACTGTGACGAGCACGCTGTAACCGCCAAAGAGCAGCGCACAAAGTGCGGTCAGCAGCAATTTGGCGAGAAGAAGTCTGGACGCCGGTATCGGTATGACGGCGATATTTTTCAGCGTATCGCTTGCGGATTCCCGGTCGATCAGCCAGCCGCCGAGCATCACGAGGGAGATGGGGAGAAATATCTGTGAGTTTCCCCAGACAACATTTGCAAATAATTTCGTAAAGTCAAACGTAGCGTCCCGGTATTCCGGTGCTACGACAAGCTGTGTTCCGTACTGCACGACCGGGCACAGGGTGAGTGCGACAATCCCGATCAGCAGGATCTGGCAGCGGCGCAGCTTTTGCCATTCGGCTTGTATCAAATCTAACATAATCTTTTTCCTTTCCGTGTGGTTTTCACAAGAGATCATCCCATTCAGGATTTCTGCCGTCTGTATACAGCGGCAATTAGGATGCAAAATAAAACGGCTTCCGGCACAGCGACCGAAAACGCCTGCACCGTCGTCAGAAAGTAGGGGCTAAGGCGCTCTAAGAGGGCGGCAAGCTCCGCGCTTGGATCGCTTTGGGAATAAAACGGGTAAAGCCACCGGAAGGTCAGCGGTCCTGGCAGCAGCGTGCCGGGGTTTAAGCCAAACGGCTGTGTCAGAAACAGATCTGTCTGGGCGATCAGATAGTTGCTGATCGTATAGAAAAATGTAATGATGACAGAAATAATATAGCTTTTGTTGAGCGCGGTCACGAGGAGTATGCAAGGGAGTGCGCCCGTCCACATCAGTACACTCTCCAACAGTCCCACGCCAAAGAGCCTTAAAAATCCAACGGGCGCAAAGCCCTGCAGCAGAAGGACGATCAGGCAGAGCGGACCTCCCACCGCCATAAACAGAACCGAAAACAGCAGAAGGAGAAACAGCTTTGTGATCGCCAGCGCGGACGATGAAACGGGGATCGTCAAAAGATTCTTGCGTGTGTCGTTGTCTGTTTCCATAAACAGCAGATTGGATGCGAGGATCACAAGCAGCGGCATTAAAAGTAAGTAGGCGCTCAGCTGCTGCGCCGCCGCCATCATTTTTTCCACAGCCTCCGCGCTCGTCGCAGCGTCGGAGAGAAAAAGCGCATAGCCGAGCGGAAGGACGGCGGAGAGCGCCGCTGAGATAAAAAACAGCGGTTTTCTGCGCAGCTTTGCAAATTCACAGTACAGTAGTCTAAGCAATGCCCTCACCTCCCGTGATCCGTTTGAAATAGTCCTCAAGCGTCTCCTCGCACAGATGAGCGTCCGAAACGGTCAGACCATTTTCCACAAAATGCCGGACGATCCTTCCGGTTTCCGCGCCGCCGCACGGCAGTGTCAGCTCATGCGGCGACTGGATCTCAAAATCATGGATGCCAAGCGTTTGCTCTAAAATCTCTGTGGCTGCGTGAATGTCGGAGACGGTAAAGTGCAGATGCTTTTCACTCTTTTTCTCCAGATCAGCCAGACTTTCCTCCTCCAAAAGCACGCCGTGGTCAATGATGCCGATGTCATCGGCGAGCAGAGCGATTTCCGGGAGGATATGGCTGGAGATAAGGATTGTTTTTCCGCGCACGGTGGAAAGCTCCCGGATAAAGCTGCGCACCTCGGCGATTCCGATGGGGTCAAGCCCGTTGATCGGCTCGTCGAGAATCAGAAGCTCCGGGTCGTGCATCACCGCAAGCGCGATCGCCAGACGCTGCTTCATCCCGAGGGAATACTGCGAAAAAAGCTTTTTGTCCCGGTAGGGGAGATTGACGAGCGAAAGCGCCTGCCGGATGGGATCGCTGCCGGGGAGCCCCCGAAGCTTTGCAAAAATCATCAGATTTTCTGTGCCGGTCAGGTTGGGATAAAAACCGGGAGCTTCGATCAGGCTGCCGATGCGCGGAAGCACATTTTTTTCATTGCCGGAAAGCGGCGCGCCAAAGAGCCGGATGTTGCCGGAGGACGGTTTGGTTAAGCCGAGCAGCATCCGCATCGTCGTGGTTTTTCCTGCTCCGTTTCTGCCGAGCAGACCGTAGATCCGCCCTTTTTGTACATGGAGACTGAGATTTGAGACGCTTGTCTGTTCTCCATATTTTTTGGTCAGATCGTGCGTTTCGATCACATAATGATTCATAGAAAACTACCTCCTTTTTGAGTTCTGCTCCATGATAACAGAGCTGTCTTGAGCCAGCCTTGAGGCAAGCTTGAGTTTTCCTTGAGATTTTGTGATAGAAATAGGAAAATCGAATCGTCTGCGCTATAATAGGGAAAAAGGAGGCATGGCATGAAGGATTGCACGATTTTGATTGTGGACGATGAACCGGAGCTGTTAGAGCTGCTGTATATTATTTTTGTGCGTGAGGGCTACACAAAGATTTTGACGGCAGGCCAAGGAAAGACAGCTTTAAAGGTATGGAGAGAAAAACAGCCCGATTTTATTATTTTGGATGTGATGATGCCGGATATGGATGGCTTTGCCGTGTTAAAGGAGATACGGAAAACGAGCGGCGTTCCGGTTCTGATGCTGACGGCACGTCAGGAGCCGGAGGATAAATTTGAGGGCTTTGAGAATGGCGCGGACGACTATCTGCTAAAACCGTTTTTGCCGAAGGAGCTTCTGTTTCGGGTGGAGGCGATTTTAAAACGCGCCTATCCAAAGGCTTGTCGCAGGATATATCTGGAGGCGGCTGTGGTCGATCTGGAGACGGCGGAGGTATGCAGAGACGGCATTGTTTTTCCGCTGACAGCAAAGGAGCTTTGCCTTTTGGAAAAGCTTTACGAAAATGCAGGAAAAATCGTGACGACCGGCACATTGTGCGAGACGATCTGCGGAGAATTTTGGGAAGGATATGAGAGTACGCTTGGCACGCATATCCGCCATCTGCGGGAAAAGATCGAGGGGAACCCGTCCAAACCGCAGTCGCTTGTGACAGTCCGGGGGCTTGGCTATCGTCTTTTTGTAAGGAGGTAAGGGGGCATGAATCCGACAAGAAGGTTTTTCCGAAAATATATCTGTTCGACGGCAGGGATTTTACTGCTGTTTTTTGCTGTGAATCTGCTGCTTGTACTGGGGCTCTTTTTTGTCTCAAATTACGGCAGCACACAGAAAAAACAATTTCAAATTTCTTCGCTCTCAGAACATATCAAAGAGCAGAATGGAGAAATCAGAGCAGACGGGGAAGCGCTTTTGATGCTGAAGGATCAAAAGGCATGGGCAATGCTTTTGGATGAAGGGGGCGGTGTGATCTGGGAGGAGGAGCTGCCAAAGGAGCTGCCGCGGAGCTATTCGGTGTCTGAGGTTGCCGCCTTTAGCAGGTGGTATTTAAGAGATTATCCGGTCACGGTCTGGAGGCGTTCGGATGGATTACTGGTTGTCGGCTTTCCGAAAGACAGCGTTTTTAAATATAATATATCAAATGATATGAAAGATGTTTATGCGATGTTAAAAGGCGCCGCTGTTGTTTTTTTGATGAATCTTTTTTTGCTGGCGTATGTGTTTTTGCGGAACACCTACAGGGTGGAGCGCGCGGTAAAGCCGATTTTAAATGGGATTCAGCAGCTTTCCGGCGGCGGTGAGGTACATTTGCAGGAGAGCGGGGAGCTGGCGGAGATCAACGCTGATTTAAATAATGCAGCCGCATCTCTGCAAAAGAAGGATCACGCGCGCACGGAATGGATCAGAGGGATCTCGCATGATATACGTACACCGCTCTCTATGATCTTAGGCTATGCCAGCGAAATGGAGGAGGATGCGGCAGGCGGGGAGATTGTGCGCAGACAGGCGGCGATCATTCGCAGACAGGCGGAGCGGATCAGGCAGCTTGTGGACGATTTGAACCTGACGGCAAAGCTAAAGTATTCGGCGCAGCCATTGCGTAAGCAGCGGCTGCAGGCGGCGGAGCTTGCGAGAAAAGCGGTCAGTGAGGTGTTAAATGAGGGGTTGAGCGATTTATATGAGCTGGAATTTCTGGAGCACTTACAAGGCGAGGGAGTTTACATCGAGGGCGATCCCGTTCTCTTTGAGCGAATGTTCTGTAATCTGATCCGCAACAGCGTGGTGCATAATCCGCAGGGCTGCCGGATCACGGTGTCTGTGGCTGCAGGTGATGCGGAATGCTGTTATACAGTTGCAGATCACGGGATGGGACTGCCGGACGAGGTTTTGGATGCCCTCCGTCGGAGGGAGCGCGGCTTTTGCACGGAGCCGGAGGGAGCGGAGCATGGACTGGGGCTGAAAATCGTCTGCCAGATCGTGGAGGCCTATCATGGAAGAATCGTTTTTGAACAGACAAAGCCGCACGGTCTGACAGTTTTTTTATTTTTTCGGAGGCAGCCGTTTCGTATTGATTGAAGCGAGCAGGTGACGGACATAGTCAAGCTGCAGCTCTTTGCTTGCGGCAAATTCCTCTGTGAGTGCAAAATAGCTTTTTTTGTCACGCAGATTTTGGCGGAAGGCGGGAGAAAATATCTCTTTGTACTGCGGCAGGAACACAGCGTGCCTGCGGACATAGCAGGTTGCGGCAGTTGCCTGTCTGCGGCGTTCCTTGCTCACGCCTGCAGCAAGATTTTTGTGGACGGCGCAGTCCTCCTCGGGAAGATAATAATAGTCCTTTGGATTGTCAAGGAAAAATCGCAGCTCCTCGTCAAGCAGGGGTACGAGAAGCTCCGCTTCATCCCCCGAAAAGGTCAGTGTAAGACCGTCAAAGTCGTAGGCGACCGGCTTTGGGAACGGATATTCCGACGTCAGTGTAAAGAGCAGCTCTTTTTTCATGCTGCCGTCGGGCTGAGGCGTCTGGCGCGCCTTTAGGGAGCGGATGGAGAGACTGTCCGCAAACGCCTCACGGTAGGCAAGAAGAAACAGGAGGCTCGGCATATAGAGCACGTCCTCATAATTGTGCTGGCGAAGCAGAGTGAGCGCCTCCTTTGTGCGGGTTGCGGTGTAGCTTTTATAAATGTCGATCAGCTCACCGCCGGAATATAAATCCTTGCGGTCGATGCCAAGAAAAATCTCGATCGACTTTTGCTTCAGGCTCGAAAGCCCAAGCAGCGCTTTGATCTGCGAGGCTTCTTTATAGATGTCAAGGCATGCATGACGCTCGAAGGGAGAGGGGATCTGCAGGCTTTGGCATTTCCCTTTTAGATAAGGAATATCAAAGCCGACGCCGTTGAAGGAGAGGATCGTCTGATACTGCGCCAATAAGGTGAAAAAGGCGGTCAAAACCTCCTTCTCCTCAGACATGTCTTCCGCGAAGAATTGATCGATGCACAGCAGGTCGCCTTTTCGTGTGGCGCAGCCGATCAGATAGAGATTGGAATGTGCCGGAGAAAAGCCGGTTGTCTCAATGTCAAAAAAAATTGCGTCCTCTGTAAAAAAGCGCCTGACAACGGCGCTTGAAAAATCAAAAGGCAGTTCTTCATGCCATGTGATCATAATGTCGTCTCCTTTTCTTAAAGCTGCACACAGTATAGCACAAATGCCGGCTCTTTGTGAAATATTTGTCAGGTAGTTCTTGAAAAAATACAAAAATTTTGTTCAATTTAGGCAGTTTTGTGCTATAATTATGAGATAGTAATAAAATACGAATAAGAGAAAGTGGGGCACGAAAAAATGGGTTCAAGAACATTTAAAGGCGGCGTCCATCCTTATGAAGGAAAGGAACTGGCGAAGGATCAGCCGATCACAGAGGTTTTGCCCAAAGGTGATCTGGTCTATCCGCTGTCGCAGCATATCGGCGCGCCCGCCACTCCGGTCGTTTCAGTCGGAGACAGGGTGAAAAAGGGGCAGAAGCTGGCGGAGGCGAGAGGCTTTGTATCTTCTCCGATCTATGCGTCTGCATCCGGTACGGTAAAGGCGATCGAGCCGCGCCGTGTGGCTGTCGGCGATATGGTGGATTCTATTGTGGTGGAAAATGACGGTCTGTTTGAGGAGGTAGCGTATACGCCTTGTGCGGATACCTCGTCTCTGTCAAAAGAGGAGATCATTGAAAAGGTAAAGGATGCGGGCGTTGTCGGCATGGGCGGCGCGGGTTTCCCGACGCATGTCAAGCTTTCTCCGAAGAATCCGGAGCAGATTGAGTATGTGATCGCAAACTGTGCGGAATGCGAGCCGTATCTGACAGCGGATTACAGGCGTATGCTTGAGAATCCGAAGGAGCTGATCGCTGGAATGAAGATCATCCTGCAGCTGTTTGACAAGGCGTTAGGGGTGCTTGCGATCGAGGACAATAAGCCGGATTGTATCGAGAAGCTGACGGAGCTTGTAAAGGATGAGCCGCGCATTGATGTGTGCGTGCTTCAGACAAAATATCCGCAGGGCGGCGAGCGTCAGCTCATCTATGCGGTAACACAGCGTGCGATCAATTCCAGCATGCTTCCGGCAGACGAGAGCTGTATCGTAGATAATGTGGAGACGATCCTTGCAGTCTATAACGCCGTTGCGCTCGGAAAGCCTGTGACCAACCGTGTTGCAACGATCACCGGCGACGCAGTAAAAAATCCCGGAAACTTTCTATACAATATCGGTACGAATTATGCAGAGCTGGTCGAAGCAGCGGGCGGTTTTTGCCAGCAGCCCAAAAAGATCATTTCCGGCGGTCCGATGATGGGCTTTGCGATGTTTAGTCTCGATGTTCCGACTACAAAAACGGCTTCTTCGCTGCTTTGCTTTATAGATGACGAGGTCAGTGAAAATGAGACGACGGCATGCATTAACTGCGGCAGATGCGTCGAGATATGTCCGGAGCGGCTTGTTCCCGCAAGGCTGGCGCAGTTTAGCAACAGGGATCTGAGCGCACAGTTTGAGAAATGGAACGGGCTGGAGTGCATTGAGTGCGGCAGCTGCAGCTATATCTGTCCGGCGCGAAAACAGCTGGCGCAGTCGATTCGCACAATGAAAAAGCAGGTGCTTGCGGCGAGACGCAGAAAATAATACATAGTAAGAGAAAACAAAAAGAGAGAGGTGGATTATTGTGAGTGATCTATATCAAGTTTCATCATCACCACATGTGCGTGCGAAGGACACCACAAGCCGCATCATGCTGTATGTAATCATTGCATTACTGCCAACCAGTCTGTTCGGCATCTATAATTTCGGGTTTCGGGCATTACTGCTGATTTTGACGACAGTCATCAGCTGCGTGTTTTTTGAACTTTTGTATAACACAGTGGTACATAAAAAATCGACGATACAGGATCTGAGTGCGGTCGTTACCGGACTTTTACTGGCGCTAAACCTTCCGGTGACGCTGCCCCTTTGGGAGGCGGTGATCGGCAGCGCGTTTGCCATTATCGTTGTGAAGTGCTTATTCGGCGGTCTGGGTCAGAATTTTATGAATCCGGCGCTTGGCGCAAGATGCTTCCTTTTGATCGCATTTGCGGCTGATATGACAAACTTTGTCACGGATACCTATACAGGAGCGACACCGCTGGCGCAGATGCGGCAGGAGGGAATGGCGCAGATCAGTACGATAGATATGCTGATCGGACGGACCGCAGGAACGATCGGAGAGACGTCTGCGATCGCCATTCTGCTCGGCGCGATTTTCTTGATCTTGATGGGTGTGATCAATCTCAGGATCCCGGCGTCCTATATTATTACATTTGCGATATTTATAGTATTGTTTGGCGGCTACGGCTTTGACGGGCAGTATCTGACTGCACAGCTTTGCGGCGGAGGTCTGATGCTTGGCGCGTTTTTTATGGCAACGGATTATGTGACGTCTCCGATCACGCCGCGCGGTCAGATCATCTTTGGAATCTGCTGCGGTCTGTTGACCGGACTGTTCCGTATCTTTGGCGCGAACGCAGAGGGCGTCTCCTTTGCAATTATCTTAAGCAATCTGTTTGTTCCGATGATCGAGAAGATCACGATTCCAAGAGCGTTTGGAAAGACGGCAGAAAAGCGGGAAGGGGGCAAATAGGATGAACAAAAAGATTGTGCATGATGCGTTGATTTTATTTGCTTTTACAGTGGTACTCGGACTGATGTTGGCGCTTGTATATGGCATTACGAAGGAGCCGATTGCCAAAGTAAATCATGAAAAGACACAGGCGGCTTACAAGCAGGTGTTTTCGGATGCGGATTCCTTTGAGCCATACGCAGAGTTTTCACCGGAGGATGCTGCGCAGCTCATGACAGAGGGCGGCTATGAGGACCAGATCATGGATGTGCAGGTGGCAAAGGACGCGTCCGGGAATGCGCTCGGTTATGTGATCACCGTAACGGCAAAGGACGCGAGTCAGGCGCCGATCACTTTTTCGGTAGGGATCCGAAATAATGATGCAGGTGACGGTTATCTTATCAACGGTTATTCCATCACCTCGATCGCGGAGACGCCGGGACTTGGAATGAAGGCGACAGAGGAAAAGTTTGCCGGTCAGTTTGCGAACAGTAAAGTGACGGATTATTATCAGGTTGTAAAATCAGCCCCGTTAGCGGCGAATGAGATTGAATCGATTTCCGGCTCGACCATTACCTCAGCGGCGATGGCAAACGGTGTAAATGCCTGTATTTATTATTACGAAAACATATTGTCAGGAGGTGCAGAGGGATGAATGAAAGTATAAAACGCTTATGGTATGGTATCGTGAAGGAGAACCCAACCTTTGTGCTGATGCTTGGCATGTGTCCGACACTGGCGGTCACCTCCTCGGCGATCAACGGTCTTGGTATGGGACTTTCCACAACGGTCGTACTGGTATTTTCCAATCTTTTGATTTCTGCATTCCGCAAGGTCATTCCGAACGGTGTGCGTATGCCGGCGTTCATCGTGATCGTGGCGTCTCTTGTTACAATGGTGCAGTTTATGATGAATGCGTACACGCCAAGCCTTTCTGAGAGCTTGGGTGTTTATATTCCGCTGATCGTTGTAAATTGTATCATCTTGGGGCGTGCCGAGAGCTATGCATCCAAGAATCCGATCGTTCCGTCCATTTTTGATGGTATCGGTATGGGAATTGGCTTTACATTCGGACTTACCGTGATCGGACTTGTGCGTGAGATCCTTGGCGCAGGTCAGATTTTCGGCATCCAGATTCTTCCATTGGCAGATAAGGCAAACGGCGTTGCGGGCTTTACGCCGATTACGATTTTCGTTATGGCGCCGGGGGCATTTCTCGTATTGGCATGCCTTGTGGCTATCATGAATATCATCCGTGAGCGTATGGATGCAGCCGGAAAGCCGCTGGCAGCCCCATCCGGCTGTATTTCGGGCGACTGTGCATCGTGCGGGCAGTCTGCAATGTGTACGGGACATAATATCGGGAGCATCGTGACAGAGACACAAGAGAAGGATGCGGAAGCGTCTGCAGAAAAAGAAGAATAGGAGGATAGGTACAGATGAAAGAGTTGCTTTTGATCGCAATCGGTTCCGCGATTGTAAATAATGTTGTATTAAGCCAGTTCCTCGGTATCTGTCCGTTCCTTGGAGTATCCAAGAAGACAGAAACCGCAGCCGGCATGGGCGGCGCCGTTGTGTTTGTTATTACGATCTCGTCGTTCGTGACCGCAGTGATCTATAAATATATTCTTGCAAATGAATTTTTGATGAGTAAGGGCATTGACCTGACGTACCTGCAGACGATCGTATTTATTCTTGTGATCGCCGCGCTCGTGCAGTTTGTTGAGATGTTTTTAAAGAAGAATATGCCGCCTCTTTACGAGAGTCTCGGCGTTTACCTTCCGCTGATCACAACAAACTGTGCCGTGCTTGGCGTTGCGCTGACGAACGTAACGAAGGAGTATAATATTTTAGAGAGCGTTGTCAACGGCTTTGCCACGGCTACGGGCTTTTTGATCGCAATCGTTATTATGGCGGGACTGCGTGAGAAGATTGAATACAATGATATTCCAAAGCCATTTCAGGGTACGGCGATCGTGCTGATCACAGCATGTCTGATGTCGATTGCCTTTATGGGCTTCTCGGGAATGATTTAAGGGGGAAAAGACGATGAATATCTTAGCAATTTTAGTTGCTGCCGCCGTCGTCGGCGGCGTGGGCATCCTGATTGGATTTTTCCTCGGTATCTCAGGAGAAAAGTTCAAGGTAGAGGTGGATGAGAGAGAGACGGCGATTTTAGACGTTCTGCCGGGAAATAACTGCGGAGGCTGCGGATATGCGGGCTGCTCCGGTCTTGCTTCGGCGATCGTAAAAGGAGAAGCAGCGGTCGGACAGTGTCCGGTCGGCGGAGCTTCGGTGGCAGAAAAGATCGGGGAGATCATGGGAGTTGAGGCAGAGCAGGGAGCGCGTCAGGTTGCCTTTGTCAAATGTGCGGGAACCTGTGAGAAGGCAAAGACTGATTACGAATATACCGGAAATCAGGACTGTGAGGCAATGGCATTTGTTCCGGGCGGCGGACCAAAGTCCTGTAATTACGGCTGTCTTGGCTATGGAAATTGCGTGAAGGCATGTCCGTTTGACGCGATCCATATTGTAGACGGCGTCGCACTGGTAGACAAGGATGCATGTAAGGCATGTGGAAAGTGTCTGGATGCCTGTCCGAAGAATCTGATCGAGTTCGTGCCTTATACTGCAAAGCATCTGGTGCAGTGCAGCTCCAAGGATAAGGGAAAGGACGTCATGAAGGCATGCTCGGTCGGCTGTATCGCCTGTCATCTCTGTGAGAAAAATTGTCCGGTCGATGCGGTACATGTAAAGGACAATATCGCATATATTGATCAGACAAAGTGTACCGGATGCGGAATCTGTGCAGAGAAGTGTCCGAAGCATATCATTTTATAAAAAGAGAAAATGATTTCATTTTTATGGTATTGGCAATGGAAGCAAAAATACATATGGATCAAGGGAGGTAGTTCATGTATCAAATTTCTAATTTTATGGAGAATGACGACGTAAAGATGCTCTCGGAGCTTGGAGCTTTTCGGGTGATCGAGTATCAGCGCGATCTGAGCGTATCGCCGGGCTCGGCGATCACAGCGTATTACAGCGCGCAGATGAATGTCAGAAAGCGTCAGCTTGTCTGTTATCTGCACAAATCCCATGTGACGATCCAGGCAGGTGCGATGCAGTGGATGCTTGGAAATGTCAATGCGACCACAGGTGTAAAGGGAGTCGGAGATTTTTTGGGAAAGGCAATGCGCGGCAAGGCGAGCGGTGAATCTGCGATCAAGCCGGAATATACCGGAGACGGAGTTCTGGTGCTTGAGCCGACCTACAAGCATCTGATCCTGATGGATGCCGCTGAGTGGGGCGGCGCGGTCGTACTGGACGACGGACTGTTTTTGGCATGTGAATCCAGTCTGCAGCACAAGGCAGTGATGCGCTCCAATTTCTCCTCCGCAGTTGCGGGCGGCGAGGGACTGTTTAACTTAAGTCTGAATGGAAACGGCGTCTTTTGTATCGAGTCGGAATGTCCGAAGGAGGAGTTGATCGAGATTACGCTTCAAAATGACGTCTTAAAGGTAGACGGAAACTACGCCATTGCATGGAGTAAATCATTGGAATTTACGGTGGAGCGCTCCGGCAAGAGTCTGATCGGTTCGGCGGCATCCGGCGAGGGACTTGTGAATGTCTATCGCGGAAGCGGCAAGGTTTTGATGATGCCTACCGCAAAGATGCCAAATATCTGATCTGTTTGATCATGGATGGGAGAGACTGTTACAGTCTTTTCGGAAGCAGCAAAGGGTCCGGCATTGCCGGACCCTTTGCTTAACATAAGAGCAGGGAGTGAACCTTGATCTTGTTAGATAAGAACAGGCATTAAGGAACGATAGAGAACGGGATCTCACTTCCCATGCCGGAGCTGGTATGAAGCTTATAATCGTCTGTGATAAAAATTGCTTCGGTATCCGGCAGGCGCTCCACGAGCGCCATGCCCTCGGAGAGACCAAGTGAAAAGCAGGTGGTCGAGAGCGCGTCGCCGTCCATGGAGCTGTCTGTGATGATCGTTACGCCCAACAGATCATTCTGATAAGGATAGCCTGTGGCAGCATCCAGAATGTGGTGGTAAAGTACATCATTTGCGGTAAAATAACGCTCATAGATGCCGGAGGAGACGACGGTCTCATCGGTCACGGCAACGGTGGCGATCGACGTTCCATTCTCGGCAAAAGGCTTTTGGATGCCCACGGTATACGCGGAACCGTCCTGCTTTGGACCAAGCGCGAGAAAGTTTCCGCCAAGATTGATAAAACCGCTGGTGATTCCCTTTTCGTTTAAAAATTCCTTCATGCGGTCGGCAATATAGCCTTTGGCGATACCGCCGAGGTCAAGCTGCGTGTCAGGATTTGTTAAAGAAACCTCTGTTCCGTTGATCTGTATGCTGTGATAGTCGATCGTTTGACATGCGTCTGCAATTTCTTCCGCGTCCGGAACCATCGACGCATCTGTTTCTTTGAGCAATGCCTTTGTGGAAATATCCCACAGCCCGGAAAGTCTGCCAATGGTAATGTCAAAGCTTCCTCCGCTTAATTCTCCATAGGAAATTCCCGCATTTAACAGATCGATCGTTTCCTCACTGACTGCAACCGGTTTTCCTCCTGCAGCATTGATGCGCGAGACGTCGCTTTCGGGAATCGTATTGGAAAGGAGAGATTCGTAGTGTGCGGCGAGCGCAAAGCAGTCGTCTAAAACAGTTTCCGGGGCAGGTTGATAGATCGTAACTGTGATGACTGTATTAAGATAAAAGCCGGATTTACTGACCGGTCCCTGATTTTTTCTGCCGCATCCGGTGAAAAGCTGACAGCAGAGCAGCGCGGCTGTCAGAAAAAGGAACGTTGATTTCTTCATTGCAGTTTCCCTTCTGTTTTTTTTATCTTAGATTCCATAAAAATGTACCATAAAAGAGGAGCAGGGACAATGAAATTTATATAGAAATCATTTTGCCATTTTTGTTAAGATATGATAGAGTTATACAGTATGAGGAGAAAGAAACAGAGCGATACCATCAAGTAAGGGCGGTTTGCATGAGTCGGATGAATACTTATGTTGGCGAAGGAAAACGGATTGTTGTAAAAATCGGTTCTTCCTCGCTGTATGAAAACGAGACGGGAAAATTAAATCTTGCGAAGCTCGAGCAGCTGGTGCAGGAGCTTAGCGCACTGCGGAACCGCGGCATGGATGTCTGCCTTGTCAGCTCGGGAGCGATCGCTGCCGGAAGGCAGGCGCTCGGACTTAAGGAGCGTCCAAAGAATATTGCCGTAAAACAGGCGTGTGCGGCAGTTGGACAGGGGCGGCTGATGATGGCGTATCAGCGTCTGTTTGATCAGTATGGTCAGACAGCAGGTCAGGTGCTTATGACGAAGAATACGGTGACTGATCCTGTTTCCTGCGGGAATGCCAGACATACGCTGGAGGAATTATTTCATATGGGGGTAATCCCTATCGTCAATGAGAATGACACGGTATCTACCTATGAGATGCAGTTTGGTGATAATGATACGCTCTCGGCGATCGTTGCCTCATTAGTGGGCGCCGGGCTTTTGATCCTGCTGTCAGATATTGACGGATTGTTTACCGATGATCCGCATAAGAACCCTGATGCAGAATTTATTGAGGCGGTTGACCGCATCGACGACGCACTTTATGCGATGGCAAAGCCCTCTGCGGGAAGCGACGTTGGAACCGGAGGCATGGCAACGAAGCTGACCGCCGCAAGGATTGCAACCGCTTCGGGGGCGGATATGATCATTGCAAGTGGTGCGGACGTTTCGATTTTGCATCATATTTTTGAGGATTCCTTTCGTGGAACATTGTTTCGGGCGAATAAGGACGAGGAATTTTCTATTGAGAAATTTATTATAGAGAGGCTTGGCTAGAGGAGAGAGAATGAAGCAGGAGCAGATTGAGCGGATTAACGAGCTATATCGGAAATCAAAAGCAGAGGGGCTGACAGAGGCGGAGAAGAAGGAGCAGGAGCTTTTGCGCAGACAGTTTATCGCGGATGTGCGGGGGAATCTTGCCGCGCAGCTGAATCAGATCGATATGGTCATGGAGGATGGGAGCGTCGAGAATCTGGGGGAGAAGTATGGAAAGAAGAAGCGTCTTTCCTAAAGAGAGGGAACAAACACTGCGCCGGAGACATAAAAGTCTGCGGGAGCAGATGACAAAATCGCAGAGGGAGGAAGCCGGTCGGCGCATCTGCGGAAGGCTTCTTAGCGCGTCATGGTATGACGCGTGCGCATGGATTTATGGTTATTATCCGTTGGGCGCGGAGGCTGACTGTCTCCGGTTTTTAGAGCGTGCGCTTGCAGATCACAAGCATGTGGCGCTGCCGCGGGTAGCAGAATGCGGGAGCGATGCAGAGTGCCGTATGGATTTTTATGAAATTACTTCCACAAAGCAGGTCAGATGTGGGCATTTCGGCGTCTTAGAGCCGCTTGAAACCTGTGCCCTGACAGTTAAGGAGGATGCGGTTGTACTTGTCCCCGGCGTTGTGTTTGACCGGAGAGGAAACCGTTATGGCTACGGCAAGGGTTATTATGATCGATATTTTTCCAGATTTCCGAAGCTTTTTAAGATAGGGCTCGCCTATGAGAACCAGCTGGAGGAGGCTCTTTTGGTCAAAGACACCGATGTGCGCATGGACGTCATCTATACGGAGCAGGGATGCTATTTGGGGTAGAAGGAGAAGGGCAGCATATGGAATTATTAGAAATCTGTAAACATGCAAAGGAAGCAGGCAGACGTCTTGGAACACTGGATACCGATACGAAAAACCGCGCCATTCTCGCGGCGGCAGATTTATTGCTGAAAAAGAGCGAGATTATCCTCGCGGCAAATGAAAAGGACCTTGCGCGCGGCAGAGAGGCAGGGCTTACGGCGGGGCTTTTGGATCGTCTGCGCTTGGATGAGACAAGACTTTGTCAGATGGCGGAGGGAATGCGAAAGGTGGCGGAGCTGGACGAGCCGGTCGGAGAGGTGCTTTCCATGAGGACGCGTCCGAATGGTCTTAAAATCGGAAAAAAGCGTGTGCCGCTCGGTGTTGTCGGCATGATTTACGAGGCGCGTCCCAATGTGACGACTGATGCATTTGCTCTTTGCCTTAAGACGGGAAACGCCGTGATCTTAAAGGGCGGAAGCGATGCGCTTGCGTCAAATCAGGCGATTGTTGCTGTTTTGAAACAGGCGCTTGCGCAGGAGGGCGTTCCTGTGGATGCTGTTTCTCTCATCAAAGCCACAGATCGGGAGACGACGGAAGAATTTATGCGGATGAACGCGTATGTGGATGTTTTGATCCCAAGAGGGGGCGCGGGACTGATCCGTACGGTTGTCGAGCGTGCGACGATTCCTGTGATCGAGACGGGAATGGGCAACTGCCATATTTTTGTGGACGAGACGGCGGATATTCCTATGGCAGTCCGCATTATCTGCAATGCGAAGACGCAGCGGGTAAGTGTATGCAATGCCTGTGAATCGCTTGTCGTGCATGAGAGGGTTCTGGATATGCTGCTGCCTGCGCTTGCAAGAAGGCTTTGGGAGAGCGGCGTTGTCATTTCTGCTGATGAACCTTCTTTTGCGGTGCTTGATGCGGTATGCAAAGAGGATGCAGGAGAGCGGATGCTTCTTAAGCGGGCGACGGAGGAGGACTTTCAAACGGAATATCTGGATTATGCCATTTCCGTAAAGACAGTCTCGTCTATTGATGAGGCAATTTCCCATATCAACCGTTACAATACCGGTCATTCGGAAGCGATCGTCACAGAAAGCCATCAAAATGCAGAACGGTTTTTGCAGGAGATTGACGCGGCATGCGTCTATGTCAACGCGTCGACACGTTTTTCTGACGGCTTGGAATTTGGGTTAGGCGCGGAAATAGGGATCAGTACGCAAAAGCTCCATGCGAGAGGCCCTATGGGGTTGGAGGCGCTGACCGGGACCAAGTATATCATTTATGGAAATGGGCAGGTGCGCGCGTGAGGAGGAAGAAAGGCAGCATAAAAATATGTGCGTGAAGAAAATGATAAGTACAGCGCTTGGCATGGGACTGCTGCTGTGTGCGTCTGCGTGTGGCAGTCCGCCGCAGGAGCCGATGGAAGCCATTTATATGGATGAAGAACAGCTTGGGAGCTATTACAGCAGCTATGAGCTTTCGGATTTGACACAGGAGATCACAGACGGCGGCATTTCAGGCGTTTATGAGGATTTAAACGGTATGGTGATGCTTTGGAACTATGAGGTTCCAAAGGAGACCGCTTTGGATATTCACTATAAGATGCGGGTGACAAGCGGCAGGGCAAAGCTGATCATGGTAGACCCGGAGGGAGGGATCACAACGATCGCAGAGATTTCGGGCGGCGTGACGGCAGATGCGCTTAAGGCGCAGTCGTTTTCCATGCATCCGGGGCTGTATCGCTTAAAGCTTGTGGGAATGGACGACGCAGATGCAGAAGTTGAAATAGAAGTGGAGGAGGGTGCCTTTATCGGCGCCAAATAAGGAACAGAAAGCTATGAAGAAGAAATTGGAAATTGAAATCATCGATAAAAAGCAGATACCGGAGCATGAGCCGGAGCGTCAGTATTATTATATGGAGCTTGCAAAGCAATATGTTTCGCAGCTCTCGGCAAAGAAGGGGGAGGCGCTTACCTTTCATGTAACGACCTTCGGGTGTCAGATGAATGCGAGAGATTCCGAGAAGCTGGTCGGAATCCTTGAATATATCGGCTATACGGAGACTGAGAGAGAGGAGGCGGATTTTGTTATTTACAATACCTGTACGGTGCGTGAGAATGCGAATAACAAGGTTTATGGCAGACTTGGCGTATTGCAGGGCTATAAAAAGAAAAATCCGTACATGATGATCGGACTGTGCGGCTGTATGATGCAGGAGCCGTCAGTGGTAGAGAAGTTAAAGGAGAGCTATCGTTTTGTGGATTTGATCTTCGGCACGCATAATATTTATAAGTTTGCGGAGCTGATCGTCACGGCGATGGAATCCGGCTCGATGACGATCGATATTTGGAAGGAGACAGATCAAATTGTGGAGGACCTTCCGGTTGAGCGTAAGTATTCCTTTAAGTCCGGTGTGAATATTATGTTTGGCTGCAATAATTTTTGCAGCTATTGTATCGTTCCATATGTGCGCGGACGTGAGAGAAGCCGGGAGCCTAGAGAAATCCTGCGGGAAATCGAAGCGCTTGCGGCAGACGGGGTTGTCGAGGTCATGCTGCTTGGGCAGAATGTAAATTCTTATGGCAGAGGGCTTGAACAGCCGATGTCGTTTGCGCAGCTTTTGCAGGAGATCGAGCAGGTGGAAGGTCTGGAGCGGATTCGTTTTATGACCCCTCACCCAAGGGATTTATCCGATGAGCTGATTGAGGTCATGGGGCGTTCCGCAAAGATCTGTAAGCACCTGCATCTGCCCTTACAGTCGGGAAGCAGCCGGATATTAAAGCTGATGAACCGCCATTATGATAAGGAGCATTATCTGGCGCTTGTGGAGAAAATCCGTGCCGCCGTGCCGGATATTGCATTGACGACAGATATTATTGTCGGATTTCCGGGAGAGACGGAGGAGGATTTTTTAGAGACGCTTGAGGTTGTGAGAAAGGTACGCTATGACAGCGCGTTTACGTTTATCTATTCCAAGAGGACCGGAACGCCGGCGGCAGCGATGGAGGAGCAGATCCCGGAGGAGATCGTAAAGGATCGCTTCAACCGTCTTTTGCAGGAGGTGCAGCGTATTTCCGCAGAGAAGGCGGGCAGGCTGACCGGTCAGACGCTTCCCGTGCTGATCGAGGAGATCAACGAGCAGGACGGAACGCTTGTGACCGGCCGGCTCAGTAATAACTCTGTGGTGCACCTTCCGGGAACGGCAGAGATGATCGGAAAGCTCTATCCGGTAAAGCTTGAGGAATGCAGAGGCTTTTACTATATCGGAAAGGCAGAGGAGACGCCATGTATGCATATATCAAAGGAATCCTGACAGACATCGGGGAGGATGCTGTGGTCGTGGAGGCAGGAGGGATCGGTTACCAGATCCATACCACGGGACAGACGTTTGAACAGCTTCCGCCGATTGGCAGGGAGGTCAGACTTTACACCTATCTGAATGTCAGAGAGGACGCTATGCTTTTGTACGGATTTCTGACAAAGGATGATCTTAGGGTCTTTAAGATGCTGCTTGGTGTGAGCGGAATCGGACCGAAGGGTGCGCTTGCGATCTTATCTGTGATGACGACGGACGACCTGCGCTTTGCAGTGCTTGGCGAGGATGCAAAGGCAATCGCGAAGGCGCCGGGGATCGGCGCTAAGACGGCGCAGCGTCTGATTTTGGAGCTAAAGGACAAATTCTCATTGGAGGATGCGTTTGAGCAGAAGCTTTCACAGACGCAGGCAGCTGCGGCAGAAGGTCAGAAATCAGTAAAGAAGGAGGCGATCGGGGCGCTTGTTGCGCTCGGCTATTCCTCCTCGGAGGCGCTTCGCGCGATCGGTGATATTGCGCTTACGGACGAACTGGGCGTTGAGGACATCCTAAAGGCGGCTCTGAAAAATATGGCATTGATGTGAGGGAAAAGGACATGGAGAGACGGGTCATTTCCACTGAGGTACAGGAGGAGGACTTAAAGGTCGAGAAAAATCTCCGGCCGCAGACGCTTGATGATTATATCGGACAGCAGAAGGCGAAGGAGAACTTAAAGATATATATTGAGGCGGCAAAGGCAAGAGAGGAATCCTTAGATCATGTGCTTTTTTACGGACCGCCGGGACTTGGAAAGACAACGCTTGCCGGGATCATCGCAAATGAGATGGGCACGCACATGAAGGTTACATCCGGTCCTGCGATCGGCAAGCCGGGGGAAATGGCGGCGATTCTCAGCAATCTTCAGGAGGGAGATGTGCTTTTTGTCGACGAGATCCACCGCTTGAACCGTCAGGTGGAGGAGGTGCTCTATCCGGCAATGGAGGATTACGTCATTGACATTATGATCGGAAAGGGAGCGACGGCGCGTTCCATTCGCCTTGATCTGCCGAAATTTACGCTGGTGGGAGCGACGACACGGGCAGGGCTTTTATCAGCGCCGCTGCGCGACCGTTTCGGCGTCGTGCATCATCTGGAATTTTATACGGTTGAGGAGTTAAGGACGATCATCGTCCATTCCGCGCAGACGCTCGGCGTTGAAATTGACGAGGAGGGCGCGTATGAGCTGGCAAGGCGTTCCAGAGGAACCCCCCGTCTGGCGAACCGTCTGTTAAAGCGTGTCCGTGATTTTGCGCAGGTAAAATATGACGGGAAAATCTCAAGGGAGGTTGCGTCCTTTGCGCTTGATCTTCTGGAGGTTGATAAGATGGGACTGGATCAAAACGACCGCAATATCTTAAAGATGATGATCGAAAAGTTTGCGGGCGGTCCGGTGGGACTCGACACGCTTGCGGCTGCGATCGGAGAGGACGCCGGAACGATCGAGGATGTATATGAGCCGTATCTGGTGAAAAACGGTTTTATCAACCGGACGCCAAAGGGAAGGGTCGTGACGGATTTTGCGTACCAGCATTTTGGATTGCGCTAAAAGTAGTTGCTTTTCAGGGGTAATACCATTATAATGTACAATATATTGTTAGCAGAAAGACAAAAACGGGTACATCTGGTATCTGATCTGGGAGGATACAGGTTATGTCAGAAAAGACAAGCGCTGAGGTGATCATAGGCGGCAAGGTATATACCTTAAGCGGTTACGAAGGAGAAGAATATTTGCAGAGGGTTGCTGCCTATATCAACAACAAGATCAACGAATTTAACAGCATGGAAGCGCTCCGACATTTTCCCAGTGACATGAAGGCAATACTTTTGGAGTTAAATATCGCCGATGATTATTTTAAGGCGAAGGCGCAGGTGGAGAAGCTGGAGGAGGAGCTGGAGCAGAAGAATAAAGAAATCTATGATTTAAAGCATGATCTGATCTCCAAGCAGCTTCAGGCGGAGAACGACGAAAAGACGGTGCGGGAGCTGGAGCAGAAGAACCGCGATCTGCTGCTGCAAAAAACAAGGCTTGAGGCGGGGCTTAGGGAGGAGACGCCAAAGAAGAAGGCTGTCAAGACAGAAAGCGGCGGGGAACTCTGAAAAACAGACAACTGAAGAAAATTAAGAGGGGGACGGAGCGGATGCTTTTTTCGTCCCCTATTTTTCTGGGAAGGATATTGTATGAGAGAGCAGGCAAAAACAAGAGGGCTTGAGGTGCTGGCGCCGGCGGGAAGCTACGAGACGTTTCTTGCAGTGATCCGCGCAGGGGCAGACGCTGTTTATCTGGGCGGTAACCGGTTTGGCGCGCGCGCTTATGCAGATAATTTTAAGGAGGAAGAGCTGCTGCGGGCGATCGACCATGCGCATATTCACGGAAGAAAGGTTTATCTGACGGTAAATACACTCTTAAAGGAGACGGAGTTTGGGCAGCTTTATGATTATCTGCGTCCTTATTACGAGGCGGGATTAGACGCGGTCATTGTGCAGGATATGGGAGCGCTTACCCTCATCCGTGAGGCGTTTGCGGGCATGGAGCTTCATATCAGTACACAGATGACGGTCACGGGGGCTTACGGCGCGGCGTATATGAAGGAGCTTGGCGCAAGCCGCATCGTCACGGCACGCGAGCTTTCGCTGGATGAAATCGCGCAGATCCGCAGGGAGGTCGATATTGAAATTGAAACGTTTGTGCACGGCGCGCTCTGCTATTGCTATTCGGGGCAATGCCTGTTCAGCAGTATGCTGGGAGGACGGAGCGGAAACAGGGGTAAATGCGCACAGCCGTGCCGCCTGCCCTATGAGGTGTATGGCGCGGATAAAAAGAAGCAGTCGGGAAAGGGAGAGTTTGTACTAAGCCCGAAGGATCTGTGCGGTGTGGCAGATATTCCCGCGCTTGCAAAAAGCGGCGTTTCTTCTCTTAAAATTGAGGGACGGATGAAACAGGCAGAATATGCGGCCGGCGTGGCAGCTGTTTACCGCGGCTATGTGGACCGCTATATGGATAACTTTTTGGAAGCGTGCGAAAGAGGAATGGAGGAGCAGGAGGCACATGCCTTTGCCGGCGGACAGTATCAGGTCACGCAGGAGGATATGCAGCGGCTTTTTGAGCTTGGAAACCGCAGCGGCTTTACAGACGGCTATTATCATAAGAAAAACGGAAAGGACATGATCACCTTCGGCAAGCCGAATCATGCAAGGACAAATGAGACGCTGCAGGAGGAGATTCGCGGGCGGTATGTGCATGCGAAGGAAGGAAATGCCGAAATAAAAGAAAAAATCAATGGAATCTTAAGACTAAAGAAAGATTCTCCTGCTACAATGGAGGTATCGTCCGGCGGAGTGAGCGTCGCGGTCAGCGGAAGCATCGTGCAGGCGGCGCGCAGTCAGCCGCTTTCTGTGGATAAGGCGGAGGCATGTATCCGGCAGACGGGAAATACGCCGTTTGTATTTGAAAAGCTTACGATTGATGCAGCAGAGGACGGGTTTCTTCCTGTGCAGGCGTTAAAGCAGCTGCGCAGGGAGGCGCTGGAGAAGCTGGAGACGGCGCTGCTTTCTGAGACAAGGAGAAGCGTCTGCAAAGACATGGCGGAAGGAAAGGATAGAGACTGCGGTAGGGCAGCCGCGCCGCAAACATGCGGCGGAGAGCTGTTTATCGCATCTGTGGAGAACCGCAGACAGGCGGCTGCCGCTTTGGAAAGTGATCTTATCTCTGCCGTTTACTATGACAGCACCTGTTATCGGCGTGAGAAACTGATCGCGGAATTTGGAGACGACGTCACAGCGGCGCATGAGGCAGGCAAAGCGGCATATCTGATCCTTCCGGCAGTCTTTCGGCGGCATACCGCAGATTTTTACCGAAAGAAGAAGGAGGAGCTTTTGGCGCTTGGCGCGGACGGCGTTGTGGTGAAAAGCTATGACGCGGCGGGGTTTGTGCATACGGAGCTTGCGGATCGCCTTCCCGTTATTTTCGACTACAATATCTATACATGGAACGGGCAGGCAAAGCGTGGACTCTGGAAGCTTGCACCGCTAAGAGATACCGTACCGCTGGAATTAAACCGCAGGGAAATCCGCGGCAGGGACAACCGGGGCAGTGAGCTTGTGATTTACGGCTATCTTCCCCTTATGACTTCGGCACAGTGTGTTCATGCAAATACGGCAGGCTGCGATAAAAAATGCGGACTTTTGTATCTGAAGGACCGATATGGGAAATATTTTCCGGTGAAGAACCAATGCGGGGAGTGCTATAATGTGATATATAATACGCTGCCGCTTGTGCTGTTCGGCACGCATAAAGATTGCAAAGAAGCGGGAATTGCGGCATATCGGCTTTCCTTTACGATGGAGGATGAGGAGCAGGTAAGGGAAATCCTCCATATCTGCAAGCGCTCCTTTCTTCTTGAGCAGGAGGATTTTAAAAAGCTCTATCATGGGGATTATACGAATGGGCATTACAAGCGAGGGGTAGAATAGCTGTATGACAAATTTGATCGTGGAAGTATCTAAATATCTGATGGCAATATTATTTGCCTGTTATACTTATGAATGCTTTTCCGTATTGCGCGGCAGGCTTAGGGAGGAGCAGAAAAACGGGATATTCAGGCGGCAGAGGATTTTTATGCATCTGATGCATCTGAACGCCTATCTGGTGGTCTATGCGGTGACAGACGATCCGATGCTTGTTGCCTTTTATATTTTTCAGGTGATTTTTGTGGCGGTGACGATGTCCTGCTATCATCTGCTGTATGAGGGCGCTTCAAAGCTGCTCGTCAACAATATGTGCATGCTGCTCATCATAGGCTTTATCATGCTGACCAGATTATCCTTTGACAAGGCGTTCCGGCAATGCCTGATCGCCCTTGCGGCGACGGTCCTAACGCTTATCGTTCCGTTTTTCATCCGAAAGCTTCATTTTTTGCGCAGACTGACATGGCTTTATGCCGTGGCAGGCATCGGGGCGCTCGCCGCCGTCGCAGCGTTTGGAGCGACAAGCTACGGCGCGAAGCTCTCACTTTCGATTGCCGGCGTTTCGATCCAGCCAAGTGAATTTGTAAAAATTATTTTTGTTTTTTTTGTCGCCTGTATGCTATATGAGCAGACGGATTTCAGGAGGGTCCTTATCGCGACGGTTGTGGCGGCGGTGCATGTCCTCTTGCTTGTCGCATCGAGAGATCTGGGCGGTGCGCTGATTTTCTTCGTGACATATCTGGCGATGCTTTATGTGGCGACGCGAAAGCTTTTTTATCTGGCGGGCGGACTGCTTGCGGGAAGTATCGCCGCAGTAGTCGCTTATCAGCTATTTGCGCATGTGCGTGTGCGTGTGCTTGCGTGGGCAGACCCGCTCAGCGTCATTGAGAACGAGGGGTATCAGATCTGTCAGTCGCTGTTTGCGATTGGAACGGGCGGCTGGTTTGGCATGGGGCTTTATCAGGGAATGCCGGAGAAGATACCTGTCGTTGAGCAGGATTTTATCTTTTCTGCGATTTCCGAGGAGCTGGGAGGCATTTTTGCCCTCTGTCTGCTGATGGTCTGCGTCAGCTGCTTTCTGATGTTTGTGAACGTGGCGATGCAGATGAAGGAGCAGTTTTATAAGCTGGTGGCGCTTGGGCTTGGAACGGTATACGGCTTTCAGGTATTTCTTACCGTCGGCGGCGTGACAAAGTTCATCCCGTCTACCGGCGTGACGCTGCCGCTTGTCAGCTACGGAGGAAGCTCACTTCTGGCAACGATGATCATTTTTGCGATCATTCAGGGGTTATATGTTTTAAGACAGGACGAGGGAAAGGGCAATGGAGCAAAACAGACGAAACGAAAAAAAACAGGGCTTGATACAGCGGTTAAAGAACTCTCTTGACCCTGCCAAAAAGAGAAAGCGGAAAAAGGAGAACAGGGAGTTTGCAGTCATTGCCTACTCCTTTTTGGGCGCATTTTTATGTCTGATGGGATATTTCGTATATTTTCAGTACGCAGAGAGCGAGGAGTTTATCAACAGTCCTTATAATAAGCGTCAGGAGATTTTTACCAGAAATGTGATCCGCGGGGAGATTTATTCCGGCGACGGCGTGACGCTGGCAGAGACTGTGATCGATGAGGAGGGCAATGAGACGCGTGTCTATCCTTACGGCAGGATTTTTGCGCATGCGGTCGGTTACTCAACGAGAGGCAGGAGCGGGATCGAGGAGCTGGCAAATTTTAGTCTGCTTCGCTCAAATCTGTTTTACATGGAGAAGGCGGTCAGTCAGCTGCAAGGGGAGAAAAGTCCGGGCGACAGTGTGACGACGACGCTTGATTATGAGCTTCAGCTCCGCGCCTTTGACGCGCTTGGAAAATATGACGGGGCGGTTGTGGTGATGGAGCCGGAAACGGGAAAGATTCTTGCGATGGTCTCAAAGCCTGACTTTGATCCCAACAATATTGCGGAGGAATGGGATGAGATGGTGGACGAGGACAGCGGAAGCTCTGCGCTTTTAAACCGTGCGACGCAGGGGCTTTATCCGCCCGGCTCTACCTTTAAAATTTTTACGACGTTGGCGTATATTCGGCAGAATCCCCAGTATGAGGATTATTCCTATCAATGTACCGGACAGTATACTTATGATAATAAGACGATCCACTGCCATAAGAATAAGCGTCACGGGACGCAGAGCCTGAAGGAATCATTTGCAAATTCCTGCAATACCTCCTATGCGTCCCTTGGCATGGAGCTTGACATCGCCCAGTTTGCCGCTATGTGCGACGAGCTTTTGTTTAATCAGGAGCTGCCGATCACATTCGGCGCCTCAAAGAGCAGCTTTGTGCTTTCGGAGACAGATTCGCCCTCTGCGATCATGGAGACCTCGATCGGGCAGGGCAAGACGCTTGTGACCCCGCTTCACATGGCGCTGATCACAAGTGCGATCGCCAATGACGGTGTACTGATGACGCCGTATGTCATTGACCACACAACGGATCATAAGGGAAATTTGGTTGAGCAGTATGAGCCGAAGGAATACGGAACGCTTCTCTCTTATGAGGAGTCTGCGCTTCTTAAGGACTATATGAAGGCAGTTGTGGAGGAGGGAACCGCCAAAAAGCTTGCCAATGACGATTACGAGGTATACGGAAAAACAGGGTCGGCGGAATTTTCTTCAAGCTCTGACGCAAGCCACTCATGGTTTGTCGGCTTTGGCCATAAGGAGGGAACCGCAGATATTGCGATTGCTGTCATCGTTGAGGACTCGGGCGTCGGAAGCGAGTATGCAGTTCCGATCGCGCAGGAAATTTTTGATGAATATTATATAGGAGAAGAATAGAAAGGAAAGCTGCGCGAAGCAGTTGCACGGAATGAAAAAAAGTATTATACTGGAAACAAATTCGGCGGCCACACGGGAGGGATTGCGATGATTGAGGCAACGAGTTGTGGCGGTATAGTGATCTTTCGGGGAAAACTGCTGCTCCTATATAAAAATTACAAAAACAGATATGAGGGCTGGGTGCTGCCGAAGGGAACGGTGGAGGAGGGAGAGGAGTATAAGGACACGGCGATCCGTGAGGTCTATGAGGAGACAGGGGTGCGGGCGTCTATGATCAAATACATCGGAAAAAGCTCCTATTCCTTTACAGCGCCCGACGATACGGTGAAGAAGGAAGTGCACTGGTATCTCATGATGGCGGACAGCTATTACAGTAAGCCGCAGCGGGAGGAATATTTTATGGATTCCGGATATTACAAGTTTCATGAGGCATATCACCTGTTAAAATTTGCAAATGAAAAGCAGATAGCAGAAAAGGCATATCATGAATATTTAGAGCTGAGAAGGAGTAATTTGTGGGGAAATCACAAATACTTTTAGGGTACACGGGAGATTTTGGTTGCATGGATGGGAGAGCAGACGTTCATGGTTTGGCATGACAACTTATATGTAGGCAGGAGCATTCTACATAAGACAAAGAAAATTAAGAGGAATATCTGCCGCAACGCAGGAGGCAGTAATATTTATGTGATCACATTAGCCTCTAATGAGCAGAATCTGCTTGATATTATTCCGGCATGGGAGCTGCGGCAGAAGGGCTATCCCAAAAACAGACTCTATATCGTGGGACTTGCCGGGGGCTATCAGGAGGCGGTGGAAACGGCGGCAGCAATTATCGAAGAAGTCTATCGAAGGACAGGAGGCTTTGCGGTTTCCTGCTATTTAAGAGAAAAACAGTAAGCGGGGAGGGCGGATGTCAGTCGTTATAATAGTATTGAAAATCATTGGAGGCGTCCTGCTGTTTCTCTTAGGATTTCTCCTTCTGGCGCTGTTTCTCGTTTTCCTCGTTCCTGTGCGCTACCGGGTACTTGCAAAGCTTTTGGAGGGGCAGGAGACAAAGCTTCTGGTACAGGTAAGCTGGCTTTTGCATCTTGTTACCTTTTCCTTTGTGCAGGAGGAGGGAGAGAACCGTAGCAGTATACGGATATTGGGGCTTTGTCTGAAACCGAAAAAGGAAAAGCAAGGAACGTCGAAGGAACGAAGCAACGGGAGACATGCTTCGCGAGCCACTCCGATGTCAAAAAAGCGCGCGGCAAAGGAAGAAGCGCGAACAGGGGCAGAGCCGGAAAATGAGGCAGAGGCAGAGCCGACG
>URJS01000027.1 GCA_900548205.1 uncultured Roseburia sp.
ATAAAAACACACTTCGTGTGAGGATGCGCACTCGCATGAGAGGAAGTATTGCTTCCGCAATCATGCGCGACGCGGCAAAAGTGTGCTTCCTTTCCGGTTTATTACAACACGAGAGTGTGCGAAGCACACTTTTGTTTATAGGAAACATCGTTCCCTATAACGTAAAACCCTCCGGGAGATCGCACTGCGTCAGAAAGGAATCGTGTCGCGGATGCACTTTTTGCAGGGAGTTCCTGTGGGAAAACAGGCTGCAACAAAAACGAGGGCTGTCACCCCGCCATATTCGATGCATATAATGGAGTTAGGAGGAATGGCAATGTCTATTTTTAAGGGAGCTGGTGTGGCGATCGTTACACCGATGAAAGAAAATGAGGATGTTGATTACGAAAAGCTGGAGGAGCTGATCGACTGGCAGATCGCGCAGGGAACAGACTGTATCGTGATCACAGGAACGACAGGGGAGAGCTCGACACTTACGACCGAGGAGCATACGAAGGTGATCGAGGCAGCGGTAAGATTTACCAAACACCGTGTTCCGGTAGTTGCTGGAACAGGCTCAAACTGTACGAGAGAGGCGATCCATCTTTCACAGGAGGCCGAGCGTGTGGGAGCGGACGGTTTGCTGGCAGTCACGCCGTATTACAATAAGGCGACGCAGGGCGGATTGATCCGTTATTATACAGAGCTTGCAGCGTCGGTAAAGCTTCCGATCATTATGTATAATGTGCCGGGGCGAACAGGCTGCAATATTCTGCCGGAGACGGCGGCAGAGCTGTTTCATCACGTAGAAAATATTGTAGGGCTCAAGGAAGCGACAGGAAATGTGGCGCAGGCGGTTCGGACCATGTATCTGACCGACGGAAAGCTTGATCTTTATTCCGGTGAGGATGGCATCGTCGTTCCGTTAATGGCGATCGGCGCCGTGGGCGTTATTTCTGTATGGTCGAATATCGCGCCCAAAGACGTGCATGAAATGTGCGCGGCATTTGCGGCAGGCGATGTGGCGCGGGCAATGCAGATGCAGCTTGCCGCGCAGCCGCTGATCGACGCTCTTTTTTGTGAGGTAAATCCGATCCCGGTTAAGAAAGCGTTGAATTTGATGGGAAAAGAGGTCGGAGCGCTTCGTTCTCCGTTGACGGAGATGACGGAAGAAAACGCGGCAAGGCTTGCGCAGGCAATGCGCGATTACGGGATTAAGCTGGCATAGCGCAGGGCTGCACTCGTTTTTATTTTATTAGGAAGCTTTTTGCTCCTAATAAAATAAAAGCGCTCCGCAAGGACCGTACATTATCGGAACAGAGGCATTTTGGGAGTTTTTCGAGCGAAACTTTGTTTTACATAGAGGCGGCAAAAGTATCATATCAGCCGTTGGTTAGGAGGAAAACAGAATGATAAAGGTAATCATGCATGGATGTAACGGGAGGATGGGACAAGTTATTTCGGAAATCTGCAGAGAGGACCCGAAGGTCGAGATTGTAGCGGGTATAGACCTCCACGGCGGTGCTGCAAACGACTATCCGGTATTTGCCAATATTTCTCTCTGCGATGTGAAGGCAGACGTCATTATTGATTTTTCCAATGCACAGGCAGTGGATGATCTGCTCATTTACAGTGTCGAAAAGCAGATCCCTGTTGTACTTTGCACAACGGGGCTTACAAAGGAGCAGCTTGTGCAGGTAGAGAAGGCTTCTTTGCAGACTGCAATTTTAAAGTCCGCGAATATGTCGCTTGGCATCAATCTTTTGCTGGAATTGCTCGGTCAGGCGGCAGCGACGCTCACATCGGCAGGCTTTGACATAGAAATTGTAGAAAAGCATCATAATCAGAAGGTGGATGCTCCCAGCGGAACAGCGCTTGCACTGGCGGATGCGATGAACGATGTGCTTTTGGATGCGTATAGCTATAAATATGACAGGAGCACCGAGCGAAAAAAGCGGGAAAAATATGAGATTGGAATTTCTGCAGTGCGTGGGGGAAGCATTGTCGGGGAGCATGAGGTTATTTTTGCAGGCTTGGATGAGGTGCTTACGTTTAAGCACACGGCATATTCCAGAAGCGTGTTTGGCAAAGGTGCGGTGGAAGCCGCCAAATTCCTTGCAGGGAAGCCGGTGGGCTTTTACGATATGCAGGATGTGATCAGAGCGCAGCGTTAAGCTACTTGAAAAATAGGCGGGAAAAGGTTATGATGCAAATGAAGCGGATCAGAAACAAAGGAGATTGAAAGGAAATAAGCTATGTATATAGGAAATCATTTGTCAACGACAAAGGGCTATGCCGCGATGGGAAAAATGGCGGTGGAGCTTGGAGCAAATACATTTGCATTTTTTACAAGAAACCCGCGCGGCGGAAAGGCAAAGGAGATGATCCCGTCTGATGTGGAGGGGATGCTTGACATTACAAGGGAACGGCAGTTTGGCACGCTTGTGGCGCATGCGCCGTACACAATGAATTTGTGCGCGGCAAAAGAGGACATCCGGCAGTTTTCAAGGGATATGATTGCCGACGATCTAAAGAGAATGGAGTATACGCCGGGAAACTATTATAATTTTCATCCGGGCTCTCATGTGGGGCAGGGGGCAGAGGAGGGCATCCGACTGATCGCGGAGACGTTAAATGAGGTGCTCACACCGGACATGACCACGACGGTGATGCTTGAGACGATGGCGGGCAAGGGAACTGAGGTCGGAAGAAGCTTTCAGGAGCTGCGCGCTATCATCGACCGGGTAGAACTCTCCGAGAAGCTTGGAATTTGTCTTGACACCTGCCATATCTGGGATGGCGGATATGATATTGTAAACCATTTGGATGAGGTGCTGGAGGAGTTTGACGCAGTGATTGGGCTGGAGCGTCTGCGTGCGGTACATTTTAATGACAGCATGAACGAGCGCGGCGCACATAAGGACAGGCATGCCCGCATCGGGGAGGGACATATCGGACTGGAGGGGATGAAGCGTGTTGCAACTCATCCGCTGCTTGCCGGAAAGCCGTTTATCTTAGAGACGCCGAACGACGATGAGGGATACAAGCGGGAGATTGCGTTGGTACGCTCGTGGACAGAGTAAATTTTATTTGCATTTTTTAGTGAGGTGTGCTACAATCAAGCTTACATGAATACGAAAGAGTTTTCATGCAAATATTTGCCCACCAAGGAATTGGTTAAGCCCATACGGACAGGCGGGGCAGCTGCCGATTGTGGCGATGAGCCACGTTATTGATTGAGTTAGAAGCTCAAATTTTATAAGTATCACTTGTGAAACGGTCAATAAAGCGTAGGATTAGCAAATATTTGCTGGCGGAATTGCTGGGTAAGACTCTAAAGGGTGTTTGATAAAATGATTGAACATCATGCGCAAATAGGACGAGGTTAGATATAGAAAGACAGGTGATAGTGTGACTATTGCCTGTTTTTTTGCTTTGCTCGGAAGCTTCATTCCTGTCGGGCAAAACCCTCCGGGGAACGCACTGCGGCGGAAAGGAAATTTGTCGCAAATGCGACCTGTCACAGGCGCAATATTGCACCCACGAAACATATGGAAATATGGAGGTTTATCATGGAAAAGAATCCACAGATGCGTGCCCCGGTATACGAGGCGCTGGAAAAATTAAAAAAGCGGCGCGTCGTACCGTTTGACGTGCCAGGACACAAGAGAGGGCGCGGAAACCCTGAACTGGCAGAGCTTTTGGGGGAGAAGTGCATGAGTCTTGACGTCAATTCCATGAAGCCTCTGGACAATCTCTGTCATCCCGTCTCTGTGATCAAGGAGGCGGAGGAGCTGGCGGCGGAAGCATTTCGCGCGGATCATGCTTTTTTTATGGTGGGAGGAACAACCGCTGCCGTACAGAGCATGGTTCTGTCAGTCTGCCGCGCCGGAGACAAGATCATTTTGCCGCGTAATGTGCACAAGAGCGTGATCAATGCGCTTGTGCTCTGCGGCGCGATCCCGGTTTATGTTAATCCGGAGGTGGATAAGCGGCTTGGAATCTCACTCGGTATGGAGGTTTCCGAGGTGGAGCGCGCGATACTGGACAATCCGGGCGCAGTCGCGGTGCTGGTCAACAACCCGACCTACTACGGTATCTGCTCAGATCTTCGTTCGATCGTAAAGCTGGCGCACGAGCACGAGATGCTCGTGCTCGTCGACGAGGCGCATGGAACGCATCTGTATTTCGGCGAAAATCTTCCGGTTGCATCGATGGACGCCGGGGCGGATATGGCGGCTGTTTCGATGCATAAATCGGGAGGAAGCCTGACGCAGAGCTCCCTGCTTTTGACCGGAAAAAATGTCAACTGGGAATATGTCAGTCAGATTATCAATCTGATGCAGACGACGAGCGCGTCGTATCTTTTGATGTCAAGCCTTGATATTTCAAGGAGGAATCTGGTACTGCGCGGGAGAGAATCCTTTGCGAAGGTGGCGCAGATGGCGGAGTATGCCAGAGAGGAGATCAACAATATCGGCGGTTATTATGCGTATGGCAAGGATCTGGTAAACGGCGGCAGCGTCTACGATTTCGATGTGACAAAGATGTCTGTCTATACCAGAGACATCGGACTTGCGGGGATCGAGGTCTATGATCTGCTGCGTGATGAGTATGACATACAGATCGAGCTTGGAGATATTGCGAATATTCTTGCCTATATTTCCATCGGTGACAGGATTCAGGACATTGAGCGGCTGGTGGGGGCGCTTGCAGATATTAAGAGGCTCTATTCCAAAGACCCGGCGACGATGTTAAATACGGAATATATCAATCCCACGGTACTTGTTTCCCCGCAGGCGGCGTTTTATTCCGAGAAGAAATGTAAGCCGATCCGGGAGACGGCGGGCAGTGTCTGCGGAGAGTTTGTGATGTGCTATCCGCCGGGAATACCAATCTTGGCGCCGGGTGAGATGATCACGCCGGAGATCATTGACTATATTGTGTATGCGAAGGAAAAGGGCTGTTCCATGCAGGGAACGGAAGACCCGAATGTAGAGTACCTAAATGTGCTGGTGGATGACAGGCAGGTATGGAAATAGAGGAGGAAGGGCAGTGGAGCTTTGGTTTTCAGATTATCATACGGATCAGGTTCAGGTGTCCGTGAAGGTGGAAAAGCAGTTATTTGGGCAGGAGACGGATTTTCAGCGGATCGACGTGTTTGATTCTAAGGAATTCGGACGTTTCCTAAGCTCGGATGGCAGTATCGTTTTTTCAGAAAAAGACGAGTTTGTCTATGATGAAATGATCGTTCATGTGCCGATGGCGGTACATCCGCAGGTGAAGCGGGTGCTTGTCATCGGCGGCGGGGACGGCGGCGTGGCGCGTGAGCTTTCCTATTATAAGGAAATCGAGCAGATCGACGTGGTTGAGCCGGATCGCGTTTTTGTGGAGGTCTGTAAGGAATTTTTTCCTGACAATGCGTGCGGGCTTATGGATGAACGCGTCAATATTTACTATGAGGACGGCCTTCGGTTTCTTCGTACCAAGCATGACGCATATGATCTGATCATCAACGATGCGATCGATCCGCTGGGACACACGGCAGGACTTTTCACAAAAGAATTTTATGGAAATTGCTACCGTGCCTTAAAAGAGGATGGGATCATGGTGTACCAGCACGGAAGCCCTTTTTATGACGAGGATGAGGAGTCCTGCCGTGTCATGCACCGGAAGGCAAGCCATAGTTTTCCGATCAGCCGTGTCTATCAGGCGCACATTCCGACCTGCTCGTCGGGATACTGGCTGTTTGGCTTTGCATCAAAGAAGTATCATCCGCTTACGGATCTGGATACCGGGCGCTGGAAGGAGCGCGGGATAAAGACGTGGTATTACACGACAAATCTTCACAAGGGAGCATTTATGCTGCCGAAATATGTGGAGGATATGCTGGAGGAAGAAGAAGGAAGAAGATAGGAGGAAAAAACAGTGGGAAAATTATTGATTATCGGATGCGGCGGAGTCGCAGGAGTTGCCATCCACAAGTGCTGCCAGAACAGCAAAACTTTTTCGGAAATCTGCATTGCGAGCCGTACAAAGGAAAAATGCGATGCGCTCAAGGAGAAGCTTGAGAAGACAACAGATACGGTGATCACCACAGCAAAGGTGGACGCGGACAATGTCGATGAGCTGATCGCGCTGATCAAGGAGTATCAGCCAGATGCCGTCTTAAACGTTGCGCTTCCTTATCAGGATCTGACGATCATGGACGCGTGCCTTGCCTGCAAGGTGGACTATATCGACACCGCAAACTATGAGCCGGAGGACACGGACGACCCCAAGTGGCGTGAAATCTATGAAAAGCGCTGCAAGGAGGAGGGCTTTACGGCATACTTTGACTATTCCTGGCAGTGGGCATATCAGGAGCGCTTCAGGGAGGCAGGCATCACGGCGCTGCTCGGAAGCGGCTTTGATCCGGGTGTGACGAGCGTGTTTACCGCGTACGCCCTAAAGCATTACTTTGACGAGATCGACTACATTGACATCTTGGACTGCAACGGCGGCGATCACGGTTATCCGTTCGCGACCAACTTCAATCCGGAGATCAATCTGCGCGAGGTATCGGCAAACGGTTCTTACTGGGAGAACGGTCACTGGGTGGAGACCGAGCCGATGGAGATCAAGAGAGTATATGATTTTCCGCAGGTAGGGCAGAAGGATATGTACCTCCTTCACCACGAGGAGATCGAATCTCTGGCAAAAAATGTGCCGGGCGTGAAACGCATTCGTTTCTTTATGACCTTTGGACAGAGCTACTTAACTCATATGAAATGTCTGGAGAATGTCGGAATGTTATCGACCTCTCCGATTTCCTATGAGGGAAGGGAGATCGTTCCGATCCAGTTCCTGCGGGCGCTGCTGCCGGACCCGGCTTCGCTTGGACCAAGAACGGTCGGCAAGACAAATATCGGCTGCATTTTTACCGGAAAGAAGGACGGAAAGGAAAAGACTGTCTACATCTATAACGTATGCGATCATCAGGAGTGCTACAAGGAGGTCGGCTCTCAGGCGATTTCCTACACCACAGGCGTGCCGGCGATGATCGGCGCTGCGCTTGTCGTGGACAAGGTCTGGGATAAGGACGGCGTATTCAATATTGAGGAGTTCGATCCGGACCCGTTTATGGAGATGTTAAATGAATACGGCTTGCCGTGGGTAGTCGACGAGAACCCGCAGATCGTAGAATAAGAAAGAAAAGAGGTTTCGTGCATGACATGGAACGATTTACCGACCCCGTGCTATTGCGTGGATGAGAAAAAGCTAAAAGAAAATTTAAAAATCCTGCAGAATCTGGAGCGTGAGACAGGCTGTCATGTGCTGCTTGCACAGAAGGCGTTTTCGATGTATGCGCTCTATCCGCTGATCGGAGCATATATCAGCGGAACGACGGCAAGCGGTCTGTATGAGGCGCGCCTCGGATATGAGGAGATGGGAAAAGAAAACCATGTATTTTCTCCTGCCTATAAGGATGCGGATATGGCGGAGCTGGTAAACATCTGCGACCATGTTGTGTTTAATTCGATCGCACAGTACGAAAAGCATAGAGGGACGATAGCGGAGCACAATAAGCAGGCGGTGACGCGCGGCGGACAGCGTATGCGTCCGGTGAGTATCGGCATCCGCATCAATCCCGAATATTCCACGCAGGAGGGGCATGCCATTTACGATCCGTGCGCGCCCGGCTCAAGGCTTGGCGTTACGTTTCGTCAGCTTCAGCAGGATTTGGCGAAGCTTGGTATGGCGTGCGCTGGGGACGGTGTGTATGAGCTGCCGGAGGATATTGAGGGACTTCATTTTCATACACTTTGTGAGCAGGACGCCGACGATCTGGTGCGCACCTTCACGGCGTTTGAGGAGAAATTTCAGCCGTATCTGACGAAAGTAAAATGGCTGAATCTGGGTGGAGGTCATCATATTACCAGAGAGGGCTATCAGCTGGACAAGCTTATGGAGCTGATCGGCTACATCAAAAAGACATATCAGCTTGAGGTATATCTGGAGCCGGGGGAGGCAGTTGCGTTAAATGCCGGGTATTTCGTGACGGAGGTGCTCGACGTCGTACACAACGGCATGGATATTTTAATTCTGGATGCGTCGGCGACCTGCCATATGCCGGATGTGCTGGAGATGCCTTACCGTCCGCCGCTGCGTGACGGTTATGCGGCGGGAGAGCAGCCGTATACCTATCGGCTGTCATCCATGACCTGCCTTGCGGGGGACGTCATCGGCGATTACAGCTTTAAGGAGAAAATTTCGGTCGGCGACCGTCTTGTCTTTGAGGATATGGCGATCTATTCTATGGTGAAGAATAATACATTTAACGGAATGCCGCTTCCGGCGATCGCACTCCTGCACGAGGACGGTACGGCGGAGCTGGTAAAGGAATTTGGCTACGAGGACTTTAAGGGGCGGTTGTCATAATGAAAAAAAAGAACAGTAGGGAATCCGGATTTTTGATGCCGGGAGAGTTTGAGCCGCATGAGGGCTGTATCATGATCTGGCCGGAGCGTCCGGGCTCGTGGAGGAACGGCGCCAGGGAGGCACGCAGGGCATTTCGTGATGTGATCGCCGCGATCGCTGAGAGCGAGCATGTCTATGTGGCAGTCAGCGAGACTTCAAGGGCGTCGGCAAAGGAGCTTTTGTGCGGGGAACAGCAGTGGCAGAAGAATGTCACACTTTTTGCGGCGGAGACGGACGACGCATGGGCGCGCGACGTCGCGCCCACCTTTGTACGAAAAGAGGACGGCAAAAACCCGCCGCAGATCTGCGCGGTCAATTGGGAATTTAACGCATGGGGCGGTACGGTGGACGGGCTGTACGCATCATGGGAAAAGGACAATGCCTTTGCCGGATGCTTCGCGGACAGATTCGGATATGAATTGATTGACGCAGCACCGTTTGTGCTGGAGGGCGGCTCCGTGCACAGCGACGGCGAGGGAACGGTTCTCGTGACAGAAGCGTGCCTTTTGAGCGCGGGACGTAATCCGAAGCTCTCCAGAGAGGAGATCGAGGAGCGCTTAAGGCGGTATCTTGGAGCAGAGAAGGTCTTGTGGCTGCCACGCGGCATCTATATGGATGAGACAAACGAGCACGTCGACAACGTTTGTGCATTTTTAAGGTCGGGCGAGGTCGTGCTGGCGTGGACGGATGATAAGAGCGATCCGCAGTATGAACTCTCAAAGCAGTGTCTGGACTATCTGGAAGGTGTGCGGGATGCAAAGGGAAGGAAGATCACTGTACACAAGCTTCCGATTCCCGACCATCCAGTCTGTCTGACGGAGGCGGAGGTCGAAGGCTATGCGTTTGAGGAGGGCGAGGATGAGAGAGAGATTGGAGAGCGTCTGGCGGCGTCCTATGTGAATTTTTATTTTTCCAACGGGGTGGTCGTGATGCCCGTCTTTGGCGGAGAGAATGAGGAGAGCGATATGCGCGCGGTGGCGCTGATGCAGCAGTGGAATCCCGGGCGAAAAGTCATTCCGGTCTATGCGAGAGACATTTTGACCGGAGGAGGGAATATCCACTGCATCACACAGCAGATTCCGGCGGGAAGAAAATAAGGAGCATGATGTTATGAGCGAAAAGGTCAAGGTAGCAGCCATTCAGATGCGCTGCGCGGATACAGTGGAAGAAAATTTAAAGAGTGCAGAAGAAAAGGTGCGCCTTGCAGCGGCAGAGGGAGCGAAGATCATCCTTTTGCCGGAGCTGTTTGAGCGCCCCTATTTTTGTCAGCAGAGACGTTATGATTTTTATCATTACGCAAAGCCTGTGGAGGAAAATGACGCGGTGCAGATAGGGATGCGCCTTGCAAGGGAGCTTGGCGTTGTGCTTCCGATCAGCTTTTATGAGCGCGAGCAGAATAATCTCTACAATTCCATTGCCTGCATCGATGCGGACGGAAGCCTGCTTGGCGTATACCGAAAGACACATATCCCGGACGATCACTACTATCAGGAAAAGTTTTATTTTACGCCGGGAAATACGGGCTTCCGTGTTTTTCAGACGCGCTATGGAACGATCGGCGTGGGCATCTGCTGGGATCAGTGGTTTCCGGAGACCGCGCGCTGTATGGCGCTCATGGGAGCGGAGCTTTTGTTCTATCCTACGGCGATCGGGTCTGAGCCGATTTTAGAATGTGACAGTATGCCGCACTGGCGGCGTTGTATGCAGGGACACGCGGCAGCCAACCTGATGCCCGTGATAGCGGCGAACCGGATCGGCAGGGAGCGTGTTTCTCCGTGTGAGGAAAACGGCGGACAGACCTCGGAGCTTGCGTTTTACGGTTCTTCCTTTTTGACGGACGAGACAGGAGAGCTTGTGGCTGAAGCGGGGCGTGAGCAGGAGGAAATACTGTATGCCGCGTACGATTTGGCGGATCTGTTTGCAAAGCGTTTGGAATGGGGGCTGTTCCGTGACCGCAGACCGGGATGCTACGGGAAGATCACAGAGTGAGCCGCCCCTTGACAGCACAGAGTGTTTGCGCTATATTAAATCATATAATGTTTACAAGGAAACAAAAGGAGAGGCGTTATGAAGAAACACGAGCTGCTGCTAAAGGAGCTTGCACTCATGCTGGAGCGGCAGGATATGCTGTCGCAATTAACGGAAAATCAATGCCTCAATGAGTATAGCTATTCAGAGACGCATTGCATCGACTTTATCGGCAGGCTGGAATTGCCGAATGTCACGAAGCTTGCGGAGCATATGCGCATGACGCGCGGAGCGATCAGCAAGATGACGAAAAAGCTGCTTGCAAAAGGGATGATCGAGAAATATACGCTTGAGACGAACAAAAAGGAGATTTATTTCCGGCTGACAGAGCAGGGGCGGCTTGTATTTGAGGAGCATGCGAAGCGGCACAGGCTCTGGGAAAAGCGTGATATGGAATTTCTGGCGCGCTATCCAAAGGAAGAAATTGCAACTGTGTATACATTTATGCAGGAGTTTAATGCTTATCTGGAGGAACAGATCCAGCAGCTTGCATAGGAAAGAGCGGTGGAAGCAGCTACCGGTGATCTGCCGTGGTGCGATTTCCCGCAGCGTGTTTTTAAGCGATAGGAAATGAGCTGCTTTCTGGAATAAAAGCCCGGCAGAGCCGGGCTTAAACTATAGATCTTAGAGAACTGTTACGGTAATAGAAGGCTTTTCGGTTTCGCTGTCGGCTGGCGGTGCAGGCGGATTGGCAGCGGCTTCCGACGAGGTGAACTGCTTGGCAAATGAACGGAGTGTATCTGCATGGAGGGTTCCAGCGGAAAGAAGATTGCTTAGGCATTCCTTTAAATCACTCTTATTCTCGGTATCAAAATAGGAAAGCACCTTCTGTACATAATTCTGTGTCTCCGTAAAAGGAGGAATGCCGCCGTAGCTGTCTACATTGCTGCTGCCGGCATTATAGGCGGCAAGCGCAAGCGCAGTGTTTCCGCTGTATTTGTCTAAGAGCTGTGAGATATACTTTGCACCGCCCATGATGTTCTCACGCACGTCATAGGAATTTGTAACGCCAAGCGCGGCAGCGGTAGCGGGCATGAGCTGCATCATGCCGACGGCGCCGGCAGAGCTTACAGCGTTTGGATCAAAGCCGGATTCCGCGCGTGCGATGGAGGTTAAAAGATTGACAGAGACACCAAAGGCCTCCCCTGCCTCCTTAAAAATAGCATAAAGATCAGGCGGGCATTCGCTAAGCGGCGCAGAAGCCGTATTGCCATAGGCGGCGGACGCGTTGCTTAGGGCTGAGGAGAAATCTGCCGCTGCCGCACGGGCAGCCTTTTCCTCCTCCAACGCGCGTGCGCGTTCGACTGCAGCAGTATTTATCTGATCAACAAATGCCTGATCGTGGTAAGGCAAAACAGTAATGCTCATGAGCAGCTCCTTTATCATTGAAAATCAATAGAAATATACATAACTATTACGAGTATAGCACAATTTACGGAAATGGGAAAGAGGGAAATGGAGGGAAATATGAAAAAAGAGACGTTTGTAACAAAGGAACAGTTAGAGGAGATCGTAAAAAAATATCCGACGCCGTTTCACCTGTATGATGAAAAGGGCATTCGGGAGAACGCAAAAGCGGTGAAGGAGGCATTTGCATGGAATCCGGGATTTCGGGAATATTTTGCGGTCAAGGCGACGCCGAACCCGTATATTCTCAATATTTTAAAGGAATATGGCTGCGGCTGCGACTGCGCCTCCCTCACGGAGCTGATGCTGGCGGATTCACAGGGGTTTGACGGGGAGCACATTATGTTTTCGTCAAATGATACGCCGGCAGAGGAATTTGTGCTTGCAGACCGGCTGGGCGCGATCATCAATCTCGATGATTTCACGCATATTGAGTTTCTGGAAAAGACGATCGGGCGGATTCCTGAGACGATCAGCTGCCGCTACAATCCGGGCGGGGTGTTTAAGATGAGCAACGGCATTATGGACAATCCTGGGGATGCAAAATACGGGTTTACACATGAGCAGATCATTGAGGGATTTCGACTTTTAAAGGAAAAGGGCGCAAAATATTTTGGAGTTCACGCATTTTTAGCGAGTAACACGGTGACAAATGAATATTACCCGAAGCTTGCGCGCCAGCTTTTTGAACTTGTTGTCGAATTAAAGGAAAAGACGGGCTGCGACATTCGGTTCATCAATCTTTCCGGCGGCGTGGGGATCCCGTATACTCCCGAGCAGACGCCGAATGATATTCGGGTGATCGGTGAGGGCGTGCGCGCGGCGTTTGAGGAAATCTTAGTACCTGCTGGGCTTGGAGATGTGGCGATCTATACGGAGATGGGGCGCTTTATGCTAGGGCCGTACGGCTGCCTTGTGACGCGTGCGATTCACGAGAAGCACACGCATAAGGAGTACATCGGTGTGGACGCCTGTGCAGTCAATCTGATGCGCCCTGCAATTTACGGCGCATACCACCACATCACCGTGATGGGAAAGGAGGATGCGCCTTGCGATCGCAAATATGACGTGACAGGCTCGCTCTGTGAGAACTGTGACAAATTTGCCGTGGACCGGATGCTGCCGGAGATTGCGATGGGCGATCTTCTGGTCATTCATGACACGGGCGCGCATGGCTTCTCAATGGGGTATAACTATAACGGAAAGCTCCGCTCGGCAGAGGTGCTTCTAAGGGAGGACGGTTCGACGCAGCTGATCCGCCGTGCCGAGACGCCGGAGGATTATTTCCGTACATTCGATTGCTTTGACATTTTAAAGGATATGGATTGGCAGCAGGCAAAAGCTTAGGTGAGACTTATAAGAATGGAGGAATCATATCATATGCAGAAAAAAAGCTATGTGGATTATATTGTAGAGGAGACAAAGAAATTATTGGCGATCGACAGTCCGAGCGGCTTTACAAAAGCTGCGGCAGACTATGTCATGCAGGAGTACCGGGCGCTTGGATATGAGCCGGAGCAGACGGTAAAGGGCGGGGTGCTGACTGCGATCGGCGGCGCGGATCAGGAGAATGCCGTGCTGCTGGAGGCGCATATGGATACGCTTGGCGCGATGGTCTGTGAGATCGGGGCAAACGGAAGGCTGAAGGTAACGCCGATCGGAGGCTTGAACGCCAATAATGCGGAGGCGGAGAACTGCCGCATTCATGCACGGTTTGGCGAGGTTTTCGAGGGAACGATGCAGCTGATCGATGCATCGGTGCATGTAAACGGAGATTATAATGATAAAAAGCGTACCTTTGATCATATGGAGGTCGTGCTTGACGAGAAGGTGCATACGGCGGAGGATGTAAAAAAGCTTGGGATCATGGTCGGAGATTTTGTCTGCTTTGAGCCTCGGACAACGGTGACAAGATCAGGCTATATCAAAAGCCGGTTTCTGGATGATAAGCTAAGCGTCGGTATTTTGCTTGGTTATGCGAAATATTTAAAGGAGGAACATGTGACGCCCGAGCGCATGATCTATCAGCACATTACTGTTTATGAGGAGGTTGGTCACGGCGGCGCGGCGTCTATTCCCGCGGGCGTGACAGAGGTTCTCTCGGTAGATATGGGGTGCGTCGGCGAGGGACTCACCTGTGAGGAGACGCAGGTCTCCATTTGCGCAAAAGACAGCCGCGGGCCGTACAGCTACGAGGTCGTGACCGGATTGATCCGTGCGGCAAAGGAGGCGGGGGTTGATTTTGCGGTAGATGTGTATCCGTACTACGGCTCGGACGCCGATGTCGCGCTGACCGCAGGCTATGACGTGCGTCACGGTCTGATCGGCGCGGGCGTGTACGCTTCGCATGGCTACGAGAGAAGTCATATCGATGGCGTGAAAAATACATTTTTACTGCTTCAGGCATATTTGGGATAATGCCGGATTAAAGAAAACTTAATAATTTCATAGGATGATCTTCCTTGTCAATGCGGACCTCTCATGCTATATTAACTGTACTAAAAGAAATAGTACGGTTGGTACAGATAGGAGGTCCGATTTGATTCAATTAAATTATCGGGATGCAAAGCCGATCTATGAGCAGATCAAGGATGGTCTGCGCAAGCTGATCGTCTCCAATTCTCTTTCTGCCAATGAGAAGCTGCCAAGTGTGCGCGAGATGGCGTCCCGCCTGGCGATCAATCCGAATACGATTCAGAGGGCGTATCATGAGCTTGAGAGCGAGGGCTATGTGTATTCGGTTGCGGGCAGGGGAACCTTTGTTGCTGAGCATAAGGGACATTTTGCGGAAAGGACGGATGAATTGCTGGAGAGCTTTGATGAGATCGTTGAGGAGCTTTGCTTTCTTTCTGTCGGGAAAAAAGAGCTCATTGAACGGATCGATCATTTGACAGAGGAGGGAGAGCGGGCATGATAGAGGTAAATGGCTTAAAAAAGTCATTCGATGGCTTTTTGGCGTTGTCCGGTGTGGATATGCATGTGAAAAAGGGGGCGATTTACGGTCTGGTAGGTCCAAACGGCGCGGGAAAGTCGACCCTGATCCGTCATCTGACGGGGATTTACAGACCGGATGAGGGGGAGGTATTAGTCTGCGGCAGACCGGTATTTGAAAACAGACAGATCAAGGCGCAGATGGCGTATATACCGGATGATCTGTTTTATTTTATGCAGGCGGACACTATGGAGATGAAACGCTTTTACGAGGGAGTTTATCCGGAGTTTGACGCGAAGCTTTTCTACCGTTTGCAGGAATTTTTTCCGAGCATCAATGTAAAGAGGAATATCCGAAGACTCTCAAAGGGGATGCAAAAGCAGGTTGCCTTCTGGCTTGCGATCTGCTGTAAGCCAAAGCTTATGATTTTGGATGAACCGGTGGACGGACTGGATCCTGTGATGCGGCGGCAGATTTGGAGCATGATTTTGTCCGAGGTAGCGGAGCATGAGATGACGGTTTTGGTGTCCTCCCATAATCTAAGAGAGCTTGAGGATGTATGCGACCATGTGGGGATCATGCATCGGGGGAGTATCTGGATCGAGCGCTCGCTCAGTGATCTCCAGGGAAGCGTTTCCAAGCTTCAGGTGGCGAGTACAAGCGGGATGCCAAAGCTCCCCGAGCATTTTCAGGTACTGCACATGTCAAATACAGGACGCGTCTATACGATGATCGTTAAGGGAGACCCCAAGGAGGCGGCGCGGGCGCTGACAGAGAGCGGAACGGCGCTTGTAGATATTCTGCCGCTGTCGCTGGAGGAGATATTTATCTATGAAATGGGAGGTGCAGATTATGAAGTCAAAGACATTCTTCTTTAACCGCACCATATTTAAAAAGAATCTGGTACATTTCTGGCCTTTGTGGGCGGCATATTTTGGTATTTTGTTTGTGATGATGCCGTTTGCCACATGGCAGATGGGAACGAGCCAGTGGAATAGGGAAAATTACGGCGCCACAGAGCGGATGCATATGATCATAGAAAATGCGGTGCAGATGCAGATTTCTCCGTTTTTTATTTTCATTGCCGCAGGCGTTATGGCGCTTGCCGTGTTTTCTTATCTGTATGCAGCGAAAAACGCAAATATGATGCACGCGCTTCCGGTAAGCCGTCTGGAGCTTTTTGTGACAAATTATTTGTCGGGGCTTTCATTTTTGTTTTTTCCGCAGCTGATCACGTTCTTTTTAACGATATTGGTGGCATTGTCCAATGAGATCACCTGCATTCAGTATCTGTTTACCGGACTGCTTGTCCAGATGGGGCTTTCGTTTTTTGCATACTCACTTGCAGTCTTTGTAGCAATGTTTACCGGACAGATTTTGGCGATGCCGGCTTATTATCTGGTTGTAAATTATCTTTATGTCAGCGGCATGTTTATGGTAAACAGTATTACGGATCTGTTAAATTACGGTGTGGAGGACAGGCTGCACGCGGGGCGGACGGCAATGCTGTCGCCGCTTTACTATCTGTCAGGCGCTATAGGTGTGGAAAGAAGCTATGAGCAGGAGACAAACACAGTTACGGGACTTCAGATCGCAGGACTTCCCGAAGTGCTTGTTTATGCGGCAGCAGGGGTGTTTATTACGGTTCTTGCGTATCTTTTGTACCGCAGACGTCAGCTTGAGACGGCGGGAGACTGGATCAGCTACCGTGTTGTCAAGCCTGTCTTTCGCTGGGGAGTGGCGTTTTGCGGGAGCATTCTCCTTTCGATCATGTTTATCAGCTTCATACAGCTGTCACATATGCTAAATGTCTATCCGTGGCTGCTGCTTTGCGTGCTGATATTTGGTTTCCTCTGCTTTTTTGCGGCGGAAATGCTTTTGTGCAAGAGCTTTAAGGTATTCTGCAAAAAACGGTTTTTGGAATGGGGCGGTTTTACGGCGGCAGTATTTTTATTCCTGACCTTATTTCAGGTGGATCTGTTTGGAATGGAAGGCTATGTGCCAAAGGAGGAGGAGCTTGCAGCGGCTTTTATCAATATGGATTATCCGGTAGAGGTTCCGGTGGAGGACATTCCGACGCTTCTTGCTATTCATGAGGATGTGATTGCCCATAAGGAGGAATATCAGGAGCTTGAGCGGGAGGGAAAGGGCTATTATTACACGACCTTCCGTTATTATAAAAAGGACGGTACGAGGGTTGAGCGCCGCTATCCGCTTGCAGTGACGCAGGAGGCATTTGCAGACGAGACCTCTCCGGCGTCAAAAATCTTAGCGTGGGAGCTTGACAGCAACAATCTAAAGCGAATGATGTTTGGCGCCGATCATGAGAAAAACGAGTACCTTTCCGGCTATGTAGAGCTTTATAATAAGGAGCAGGAGTATCGCAGCTATATGCTGAGCGAGGAGGAGCTTGCAGTTGTCCTGACAGCAGTGGAAAAGGATATTGAGGCGGGGAATTTTACGCCCTATTATCTGACCTGCTTTTCGCAGGAGGAAGCTTATGTGAATGGGATTTCTCTGGATTATTATAATGAAAGTCAAAGCATTGACATGTGGGATTATTATTCCTACTATGATCAGTATCAGAAAAAGTCTGCAAAAGAGGAGAGGGGTAAAGTTTCGGCAGCCAGCTATATCAAAATTGGTCCGAAATGCGTCTATACGATTGCGGCTTTGGAGGAGCTTGGGATCACAAACGATGTATGGATGCTTTATACCAGCAGCGAGTACTACAAGTAAAAGGAAAAAGGAAGGCGGAATAGTTGTTATTCCGCCTTTTTTGGTGTAAACTAGAAAAAGCTGCGATCGCGCAGATAAAATTTTACATTTAGAAACGGAGAATAAAATGATGCTAAAACGGCATGTAATAGACAAAGTAGAGGCGGGCAGTATTGCGGAGGAGCTTGAGATCGAGCCGGGGGATATTCTGCTCTCGATCAACGGAAAAGAAATAGAGGATGTGTTTGATTATCACTACCTGATACACGATGAATATTTAAACGTGTTGATCCGAAAAAGCAGCGGGGAGGAATGGGAGCTTGAGATTGAGAAGGACTATGACGAGGATTTGGGCATTGTCTTTGAAAATGGATTGATGGATAATTATAAGACCTGTCATAACAAGTGTATTTTCTGTTTTATCGACCAGATGCCGGAGGGAATGCGTGATACTCTTTATTTTAAGGATGATGATACGCGGCTCTCTTTTTTGCAGGGCAATTATGTAACGCTCACCAATATGAAGGACAAGGACTTTGAGAGGATCATTGAATATAAGCTTGCGCCGATCAACATTTCGGTGCAGACGACAAATCCCAAGCTGCGGTGCGAGATGCTGCACAATCGTTTTGCGGGGGAGGCGTTAAAAAAGCTTGACAGGCTCTATGAGGCAAAGCTGCCGATGAACGGACAGATCGTGTTGTGCAAGGGGGTCAATGACGGAGCGGAGCTTGAGCGTTCGATCCGGGATTTGACGAAATATCTTCCGTACATGCAGAGTGTGTCGATCGTTCCGGTAGGGCTTTCTAAACACCGCAAGGGATTACATCCGCTGGAACCCTTCACAAAAGAGGATGCAAAAGAGGTGCTTGCGATGATCCATAAATGGCAGGAGGTCTGCATGGAAAGTCACGGCACCCATTTTGTACATGCGAGTGACGAGTGGTATCTGTTGGCGGAAGAGGAGCTGCCGGGAGAGGATAACTATGACGGCTACATCCAGCTTGAAAATGGAGTCGGCATGATCCGCCTGCTGTTGGATGAATTTGCAGAAGCGCTTTTAAAGCTTAAGGAGCGCATGGAAGCGGGGGAAAAAGCCTCCGGGATTCCTGACAGAAACCATCCGCATATCGTCTCGCTGGCGACAGGGCGGCTCATGGCGCCGTTTATCAAACGTATGGCGGACGATGTGGAGAACATTCTGCCCAATTATACGTTTCATGTGTATGCCATACGCAATGACTTCTTTGGGGAGCGCATCACGGTATCAGGACTTTTGACCGGGCAGGATATTGTCGCGCAGCTCAGGGAGCAGCCGCTTGGCGAGCGTCTGCTCTTACCGTGCAATCTGCTGCGCAGCGGTGAGGAGGTGCTCTTGGATGATATGACGCTCACACAGCTTAAAACGGCTTTACAAGTAGAGATAGATATTGTAAAATCAAGCGGTCAGGACTTGCTTGACACGATGCTTGGAATGAAAGAAAGGACAGGGAGATAGATGAGTAAACCAGTAGTAGCCGTCGTAGGGCGTCCGAATGTGGGAAAGTCCACACTGTTTAATGCGCTGGCAGGCGAACGGATTTCGATTGTAAAGGATACGCCGGGAGTGACAAGAGACCGTATCTATGCGGAGGTAAGCTGGCTGGATTATCAATTCACATTGATCGATACCGGAGGTATTGAACCGGACAGTAAGGATGTCATTCTCTCACAGATGCGGGAGCAGGCGGAAATCGCGATCGCAACGGCGGACGTCATTATCTTTTTGACAGACGTAAGACAGGGGCTGCAGGACGCAGATTCTAAGGTTGCGGATATGCTGCGCCGTTCGGGCAAGCCGGTGGTGCTTGTGGTCAATAAGGTAGACAGCTTTGAAAAGTATATGCCGGACGTCTATGAGTTTTATAATCTTGGTATTGGCGATCCGGTGGCGGTGTCGGCAGCTTCGCTGCTTGGACTTGGCGATATGTTGGATGAGGTGGTAGCTCATTTTCCCGATTACACCAAGGAGGAGCAAGAGGACGAGCGTCCAAGGGTTGCGATCATCGGAAAGCCAAACGTCGGAAAATCTTCTCTGGTCAATAAGCTTGCACAGGAGGAGCGTGTCATCGTATCGGATATTGCGGGAACGACGCGCGATGCCATTGACACAGATATTCAGTTTGACGGAAAAGAATATATTTTTATTGATACGGCGGGACTGCGCCGAAAGAATAAGATTAAGGAAGAAATTGAACGCTACAGTATTATCCGCGCCGTGACGGCAGTGGAGCGCGCCGACGTCTGCATCATTGTGATCGATGCGACCGAGGGCGTCACGGAGCAGGATGCAAAGATCGCAGGAATTGCGCACGAGCGCGGCAAGGGCATCATCATTGCCGTCAATAAGTGGGATGCGATCGAGAAGGACGACAAGACGATCTACCGCCATACGGAAAAAATCCGTCAGATTTTAAGCTTTATGCCGTATGCGGAGATACTATTTATTTCGGCAAAGTCGGGGCAGCGTCTGCACAAGCTTTTTGAGCTGATCGACGTTGTGATCGAGAATAACAGTATGCGTGTGGCAACGGGTGTATTAAATGAAATCGTTGCGGAGGCAGTCGCGATGCAGCAGCCGCCTTCGGATAAGGGAAAAAGGCTTAAGATTTATTATATCACGCAGGTTGCGGTCAAGCCGCCGACCTTTGTGATCTTTGTCAATGATAAGGAGCTGATGCATTTTTCCTACACGAGGTATCTGGAGAACCGGATTCGCGAAACGTTTGGCTTTAAGGGCACGGCGCTGCGGTTTATCATACGCGAGAGAAAGGAAGAACAGGGATGATGGTTGCAAGACTGACGGCATTGGCGATCGGCTATGCGTTTGGACTTTTTCAGACAGGGTATCTGTACGGAAAAAGTAAAGGAATCGATATTCGCAGTGAGGGGAGCGGAAATGCAGGAACGACAAATTCGCTGCGTGTGCTGGGAGTTAAGGCGGGACTGATCACATTTTTGGGAGATCTGTTTAAAGCGATCCTCGCAGTGGCTTTGGTGCACTTCCTTTTTCGGGAAAAGTACTCGCAAGCCGTTAAGGTTTTAGAATTATATGCAGGCTTTGGAGCAGTGCTTGGGCATAATTTCCCGTTTTATTTAAAATTTCAAGGAGGCAAGGGGATTGCCTGTACCTCCGGTATGATTCTGGCGGTGTGTCCGCTTGCAGCTCCGTTTTGCCTATTTTTATTTATCACGTCGATTGCAGTTACCAGATATGTATCGCTTGGCTCGATTCTTGTGGTCTGCAGCTATCTGGCGCAGGTGCTTTTGTTCGGTCAGCTTGGTTATCTTGGCGTAGCCTCTGAGTATCTACCGGAATTTTATGTGGTGAGCGCATGTTTTACGGCGATGGGGCTGTGGCGGCATCGCGCGAACATCAGGCGTCTTTTGACCGGGACGGAGAATAAATTCGGTGTCAAGAAAGAGGAGAAATAGATTGAAAAATCGCTTCGGAATGGAGGATTCATATGGCAAATGTTGGAGTGATCGGTGCAGGAAGCTGGGGGATTGCCCTTGCAAAGGTATTGCACACAAATGGAAATCGGGTAACGGTCTGGTCGATCGTGGAGCAGGAGATCGCGATGCTTCGGGAGAAGCATGAACATGTAGACAAGCTTCCGGGCGTACCGCTGCCGGAGGATATGACGTTTACCTCAGAGATGCGTGCAGCAGTGGAGGGAATGGACTATCTGGTGCTTGCAGTTCCGTCGGTATTTACCAGAAGCACGGCAAAGAGCATGGCTTCTTTTGTAAAAAAGGGGCAGGTCATTGTCTGTGTGGCAAAGGGAATCGAGGAGGAGACGCTAAAGACGATTTCTGACGTGGTCGAGGAAGAAATTCAGACGGCAGAAGTCGCAGTTATGTGCGGTCCAAGCCATGCGGAGGAGGTTGGCGCAGGATTGCCGACGACTGTCGTGGCAGGAGCGCGAAAGAAAAGAATCGCCGAGGGCGTGCAGGATATTTTTATGAACGAGGTATTCCGCGTCTACACAAGCCCCGATGTACTCGGTATGGAGCTTGGCGGTTCGCTAAAAAATGTGATCGCGCTGGCTGCCGGTATGGCAGACGGGCTTGGATACGGGGATAATACAAAGGCGGCGTTGATTACACGCGGCATTGCGGAAATGACCCGTTTGGCAACAAAAATGGGGGCGAAGACAGAGACGCTCAACGGGCTGACGGGAATTGGAGATTTGATCGTTACCTGTGAGAGCAAGCACAGTAGAAACCGCAGGGCAGGAATGCTGATCGGGCAGGGATATACGATGCAGCAGGCGATGGATGAGGTTAAGATGGTCGTGGAGGGCGTGTATTCCGCGAAAGCAGCCTGTGCGCTGGCAGCAAAGTATCAGGTGGAGATTCCGATCATTGCGGCAGTCAATGACGTACTGTTTGCCGAAACGCCGGCAAGGGAGGCGGTTATGGCGCTGATGCTGCGCGATAAGAAGGCAGAGCACAGTGGACTTGCATGGGAAGAAGCATAAAAGGCAGACATGTCAAAGTGCTTTGGAACGGAGGAGGACAATGGAGAGAGAGACGATTCGTATTAAATATCACTGCGATGAATTGCAGCGGCTGACTTATATTGCCGGAAAGAGTGATTGGATCGATCTGCGCGCAGCGGAGGAGGTTGTCTTAAAAAAGGGAGAGTTTCGCATGATATGTCTTGGCGTATCCATGCAGCTTCCCAAAGGGTATGAGGCGGTCATTGTGCCGCGCAGCTCCACTTATAAGAATTTTGGGATCATTCAGACGAATCATATGGGCGTCGTGGACGAGAGCTATTGCGGAGATCATGACGTATGGAAAATGCCCGTGCTTGCCGTCCGTGACACAACGATCCATCTGAATGACCGTATCTGTCAGTTTCGTATTCAAAAGCATCAGCCGGTGATCTGCTTTGAGGAGACGGAGACTCTAGGAAATGCAGACCGCGGCGGTTTTGGCAGCACAGGTAAAAATTAGCAATCAGCAACGAGGAGGCTTGCAGCCGGCAAAAGGGAGCTTAGCGGCGCACGCCTCCTCGTTATATTGACATAAGAGTGGCTCGCGAAGCATGCTGTCCATTGTTTTTGTCTTTTTGTGTATAAAAAAAAGCAACATTATTTATAATCAAGTTGTCCAGGGTTCGAATCCCCGATGCCTCATTGCAAAAAGCCTTTATTTACAAGGGGTTGAGAGAATGAAAGCACCCCGTCAAGGAGTGCTTTTTTCATGTTTGACTAACATTTGACTAACAATTTGATTTTTTTATGAGTAATTCCTCAAGGGCGTTAGACGCTGCAACGTCCTTTTTCTGTAGGCTGTGACTGTAGATGTTCATTGTGGTGCTGGTCTGTGCGTGCCCCAGTCGGTTCGATACAGTCCGAACGTCCACGTTCTGACTGATCAGCAGTGTAGCGGAGGTGTGGCGGAGACCGTGCAGGGGAATATCCGGCAGTTGTTCCGTGTGCGTGTCGTTGTAGTGCGCTATCACGGACTTAAACACGCTGTACGGGGTAGACGGGTACATCTGCGCCCCGTTCCACTGTATAAATAAATACTCTTGTTTGTCTGCTCTTTCTACCCACTGACAGCCGATAGAAAGACGGTAGGTGTTATACTCGAGCCGGTAACGCTTTAGCTGCTTTATGATATGCTCCGGCACGCTTAACACCCTTGCAGAACTGTGGTTCTTTGGTGTCTTGGTGTATGGCTTTCCGTTTACTATGGTAGTGCTCTTTGTGATGCTGATCGTCTTATCATGCAGATCAATGTCAGACCAGAGCAGGGCAACAGCTTCGCCACGCCTTAGACCACAAAATATACAGAGCTGGAAAAAGATGTTGTGCTGGAGCTTGAGCAGCCCGCGCGCCGTTTCGTCGTCCAGTTCGGTCAGAAATGCCCCCGTTTCCTCAACGGTGAAGTGTTTTATATCTGCTGTGGTATTTGCCTGCTTGGGCGGTTTTACACGTTCACAGGGGTTATCTGTGACAATGTTCCAATGGGCAGCCGTGGAGAAGATGGAGCTGATCACAGCATGGCATCGCCGAATAGATGTAGGGGAGTATCCGCCCTGCCTGTTGTCCTTCCTCGATTGCAGCATATCCGTGTATAGTTTGTTTAGGTGTGCAGGCTGCACCCGTGCAAGCTTTAGATGCCCGATCGCGGGCATGATATGTGTGTATAGGAAATTCGTGTATAAGTCTACCGTGGTGGGCTCTAACTGGATTTTTGCGTACTCCTCAAGCCATTTTTCCGCAAAGTCTTGAAATGTAATCTTTTCCCCGTCAAGGTATTTGCCGTTTCGGACTTTCTCCTCAAATTCAAGCGTGAAGCGCGCAAGCTCCCGCTCGTTCTGCTTCTCTGTCCTGGCCGGATCCGGTTTCCATGTGACACGCTCGAATATCTGATTGCCGTAAATGTCACGACCGTTGCTGACAGTGATCTGGTAACTGTTTCCTCTTTTCCGTATGCTTGCCATTATATATGACCGTCCTTTCTTAAAAATGGGTATAAAAAATACAGCTCTGTACTTGCCAGAACTGCCCCGAAAGGATATAATATAACTGTGATTGGAGTATATCGCTTTCGGGTATATGAGCCGTCCCAGTTGGCAGCTGGGGCGATACGTGGGTTTTCTTATTCCGTTTGATGATGCAGTGGCAGGCTACACCAGCCGCGACAGCGACAATAAAAGAAATGATACTTTCCACGTTAAATACCTCTATTCTGTACCGCTTTCGGGGGTATATGAACCGTCTCGGTTGGCAACTGGGGCGGTTTTTTATTTTGGGGTTGAAAAATCCCGCACGATTGCATATAATATACTTAACAAGAGAGCCGAAAGCTAGATGAAGCCTAGCCGCCGGTAAAAATAAGTTGTAAAAATAGCGCCTTACTTTACCAGAGCGAGGGCGCTATTTTTTGTGGCTAAAATTAATAACAAGAGTTATTACGGCACAAAGCATAATTACGAAAGTGAATAAATCACTATATGTAACCATAGGCACCAGCTCCTTTCAAGTACTCGGCAGCTGGCATATCGCCCCTTCGGCTCTCCGGTTAAGTATATTATATTTTCAATGTGCAGAACCGGACTGTCCAAAGTTGGCGCATCCGATCTCAACCGGCGCAATTTTGCGCACGTTCGCTTTAGAGGTTTGGCTAACCACCGTTCTTTTGGGTACGGTGGTTATTTTGCGCACGTTCGATTAATGGTACGCTTTAGAAGTTCTCATCGTCCATGATAGCTTCTTCTAGTTTCTTTAGTTCCTCTGGGGCATTTGCGTAATCGTCTGCGTGTGCTGCGTTTAACTGGGGTATATCTGTCTTGCGCTGGCTTTTTACAAACTCTGCAAATTGTCTTATCTGCTCCAACTCTTCATCTGTATATTCATCTCCGTCAAAGTGGGCGGCGATTGTCTGCGGTTCGTCTTCCATTCCCATTAAATAACCTAATGAAACATTAAAATATTCAGCTAGTTTTTTTAGAATAGAAACATTTGGTTCTCTATTGCCACGCTCATAAAATGAATACGCTGCAACGGTTATGCCTAAATAATTAGCAATATCTTTTTGGGAAAGTTCATGTTGAAGTCTTAATTCTTTTAGTCTTTTTAAATGTTCACCCATTTGTCACCCTCCAAACGTCATATTGATTATATATTATGTCGTTTTAAAAATCAACAAAATGTTAAAAAACTATTGACATTTAACATTTTGTTTATTATAATTTCAATGAAATCAACAAAATGTTTAATTTTAAAAGCGAGGTGATAACATGAAACTAAACAGAGACAAAGTCGATATTGCAATGGCGCGCAAGATGATGACTGTAACAGATTTAGCAAAAGCATACGGTGTAAGTCGGGCGAGAATGAACGTTATACTTAATAGCCAAGTATTGACACCGGTATGCGCCGGTAGGGTTGCAAAAGCGCTCGGCATGGATGTAACCGAGATTATCGACCAGTAGGAGAGGGGGGAAGTGCATGGCAAAATTAACACCGATGAAAGCCATAAGGAAAAAATGCCTTGAGTGCTGCTGCGGTCAGATTAAGGAAGTGCGGGAATGTGATGTAAAAAGTTGCGCCCTACACGCATATAGGAGCGGACACAGACCCGAAGACGGGGAAATTATCACAGAGGATGCTTAAATCAAAAAAACGCAAGCTAGGGCGGTAGTTTTTATCAAGAAAGGGGATTCAAAGGATGATAGAAGTATGATTTTTTGCGCAAGATGTGCTTAAGTAATCAGATTGTACATGTGAAAGCAGGGTGCAAGTACCTTGTGAACTGGGGGAAACTTGTGGGGTATCTCAACCAGGGAGTCGGTGCGAAGCCATGAGCACACCAAGCAAGGAGCAGTTTTATCATAGCTTGAATGCTGCCACTTATTGCGGGTGGGATTGGTGCCGTAAGCTTTACGGTTATCAGTACACGGATGTTGCATTTCTGGAGCGTGTCTATGCCCGATTAGAGGAGTTAGACCGCCAGAGGGTAAAAT
>URJS01000028.1 GCA_900548205.1 uncultured Roseburia sp.
TGCAACTCCCTGATCATCGGTTCAAATCCGTTAGTCGCCTTTGTGGAAGCCTCATAACTATTCAGGGTTTTGTAAGTAGCAATTAAGAAAAGAATAATACTCCATAAAAAACGGCAGTAACTCCATTGTTGGGGTTCTGCCGTTTTTTATGATATTTGTATATTAGAGATGGGTGCTTTTGCTTAGAAAAAGGTCTGATTTTCCTTTGGTTCGGAAAAGTTTTCCTCCAGCATGGCAACATGAGATAAAAATGCCTTATCATCGAAATACTTGGCATGTTTGGTGCAGATGCGCACACAGCGCTGGCATTTGATGCAGGTTCCCGGTGTGTTTGCAACATTTTTTAAGTCAATCGCGCCCATAGGACATTGTCTAGCACAGGCACCGCAGTTTGTGCATTTTGATAAATCTGTTTGCGGCTTGGCTTTTAAAAACTGAACCGGCTGACCGTCAACGCCTTTTGGGATATAGTAGGGGGCGTCGCTGTCGCCGGGGATTTCGGGTGCAAGCGGTATACCCTCCGACTCCCTGATTTTGCAGGCTGCATTTTTTGCAAAATCTTTTAGTTCGGTTTCATCCGCGGTATCGGGACGTCCGAAAGCAAGCTCGTCGGTGAAGGCATGGCGGCACGCAAATGCTGCCGCGGCGACAAGATGAAAGTCATTCTTTTTGAGCGTAACGCTAAGTTCTGCCAGAGAGTTGTCAAAATTGCGGTTTCCGAAAGTGACGACAGGAATTGCAAGCGCCCCGTTCCCAAGAACTTGCTCCTGAATATAAGGTAATATTTTATTTGGAACTTTTCCGGCATAGGTCGGAGTACAAAAGACAACGAGATCCTCGGACGAAAATGTCATGGCGGATTCTCTTGCCTTTGGCAGCGTAAAATCGAGAAGCTCCATCGGGCAGTCTAATTCTTCCGCTAATTCGCCGGCAAGCATTCTTGCAATTTTTCTGGTATTTCCGGTAGGACTCCAGTAAGCAGCATATATTTGTTTTATGTTCATAGAATAAATCTCCTGTAGTATGTTATTTTATTTAAGGATATTATAGATAGGAAAAATGGAAGTTGTCAATATTTTTGGAAAAGCAAACAAGCAAAGAAATAAGCAAAGAAAAATGCTAAACAACCTAAATTTTAGCAAACAACCAAAATAAATAATCAAATAAGCAAAGTAAAAAAGCAAACAACCTAAATTTTGGCAAAATGAACGTTTGATTTTTTACTAAAATGTATTAAAATATAGAAATAACATAAACTTTAGCAAAGGGGGAAAGCAATGACGGAATTAGAATTACTGGAGTTTGTGAAAAAAGTACAGAAAATGAAATGTGAAATGCAGACGCTGGAATTAAAAACCGCCAGAGAAGGGTGTCCGAAACGCCTATATGATACCTTATCATCTTTTTCCAATCAGGATGTGGGAGGAATTATTCTTTTTGGCATCGATGAGAAAGATGATTATAGGATTGCCGGAGTTTATGATATGCAGGATTTGCAAAAAAAGGTGAATGAGCAGTGTAAGCAGATGGTTCCCGTGGTAAGACCTGTTTTTACCTCTGTGATGATTGAGGATAAAAGCGTAGTCAGCGCAGAGATTCCGGGCATTGATATTACGGAGCGCCCATGCTATTACGGGGGTGTTGGACGGACCAAGGGCTCTTATGTCCGTGCGGGGGATTCTGATGAGCCGATGAGCGACTATGAAATTTACAGCTATGAGGCATTCCGCAAAAATATCAGGATGACATTCGGATCAATGAGCGCGCTGATATGTCAACGATTGATACCGCAAGGCTTGCGGAATATATAGGCAGGATTACGGAGAACAATCCGAGACTTTCAAAGCTGCCAAACGAACAGATCGAACGGTTTTTAAATATGTGTATAGACGGAAAGCCGACGCTGGTATGCACGCTGTTATTTTCTCTCTATCCGCAGATGTTTTATCCGCAGTACACGATCAACGCGAAGGTGGTTCCCGGTTATGAAAAAGGAGAGATTTCGGAGCAGGGAGCAAGATTTCTTGACAATATGCGTATCGAGGGAACGATTGATGAGATGCTGGGGCAGAGCATGAAATTTTTGATGAAAAATATGAGAGTGCAGACCATTATTGATTCCATCACAGGAGAGAGAAATGACAAAACAGAATATCCGGTGGTAGCGCTGCGCGAAGCTGTGTTAAATGCGCTTATCCACCGTGATTACAGTATGCACACGGAGGCGATGCCTATTGAGATCATCATGTACAAGAACCGGATCGAGATTCACAATCCGGGCGGTCTGTATGGAAGGATGACGCTTGACACACTGGGAAAAATGCAGCCGGACACGAGAAACCCTGTGCTGGCGCGTGCGTTAGAGACATTGGGTATCACGGAGAATCGCTATTCCGGGATCCCCACGATCCAGCGGGAGCTGCGGGAGGCGGGATTGCGGGAAGCCGTATTTGCGGATTCCAGAAACGAATTTGTAGTCACCTTTTATAATGAGGAGGAGACGGAGCAGAAAGCGGTAATAAACAGATTGCAGGAGGCGCTTCTGGAGTTTTGCAGAGAGGAGCGCTCCAGAAAAGAAATCGCAGATTTTCTTGGTATTTCCACAATTTACTATGCATCGCAGAATTATATCAATCCGCTGTTGGAGAGAGGGATGCTTAAAATGACAAAACCGGATTCTCCAAAGAGCAAAAACCAGAAATTTTACAGTGTATAAAAGGAGGCACACGATATGCTGACAGAAGAATTTTTGATTCAGGCAGAGGGTTCGAGACCGGGAGCGAAGCTCTGCACCTATATTTTGGATGCGAGCGAGGAATTTTTGATACAGAAACGTCCGTTGATTTTGGTTTGTCCGGGAGGCGGCTATGCGTATACCTCCGACCGCGAGGCGGAGCCGATCGCGATGCGTTTTTTGGCAATGGGCTGCCATGTGGCAGTTCTGCGCTATTCGTGTGCGCCTGCGGTTTATCCGACGGCGCTTTTGGAGCTGGCGCAGGCGATGAAGCTGGTACATGACTATGCGGACGAGTGGAAGGTGGATGAAGAAAAGATTTTTGTGCAGGGCAGCTCGGCGGGCGGGCATTTGGCGGCAAGTCTCGGTGTTTTCTGGCACGAAAAATGGCTGGCACAAAAAAGCGGCGTGAAGAATGAGTGGCTGCGTCCGGCAGGTATGATCCTCTGCTATCCGGTCATCACGTCCGGTGAATTTGCGCACCGTGGGTCTTTTGAAAATCTTTTGCGGGGACAGTATACAGAGGAAATGTTAGAGAGAACTTCTCTGGAAAAGCAGGTGACGGAGCAGACGCCTCCGGTATTTTTGTGGCATACGTTTACCGATGAAACCGTTCCGGCAGAAAATGCCCTGCTGTTTGCCACAGCACTGCGCAGGCATGGAGTCTCTACAGAATTTCATATGTACCCGGTGGGGTGTCATGGGCTTGCCGCCTGCGATGAGCAGACGGCACACCCGGACAGACACAATATACAGCCAGAGTGCCAGAGCTGGCTGACACTGGTAAAGACATGGCTCTCTATTTCATAAGAACCTTTACAAATTTTTTCTTGCCGCGCTTTACGACCACGCCGTCTCCTCGGAAGAAATCAGCGTTGTAAGTGGTTTTCACATCGGTAACCTTCTCGTCGTTTACGGTGACGCCGCCCTGCTCGACTGCGCGGCGCGCATCGGAACGCGTCTTGTCGAGCCCTGTGCGGACGAGCACCGCCATAATATCCATGTCGCGCTCGGCAAAATCCTCTGCGGTCAGCTCGACTGTCGGCATATTCGCGGAATCACCGCCTCTGGCAAAAAGTGCATGAGAGGCTTCCTTTGCTTTTTCTGCCTCCTCCTCGCCGTGTACAAGCTTGGTCAGCTCGTAAGCTAAGATTTCTTTTGCCTGATTGAGCTGCGCGCCCTCCCAGCTTTCCATCGCGTCAATTTCCTCTAGCGGAAGGAAGGTCAGCATACGGATACATTTCAGGACGTCTGTGTCCGAGACGTTTCTCCAGTACTGGAAGAAATCAAACGGTGTGGTCTTGTTCGGATCAAGCCAGACAGCGCCGGACTGGGTCTTACCCATCTTCTTGCCCTCGGAGTTTAACAGCAGATTGATGGTCATGGCATATGCGTCCTTGCCGAGCTTGCGGCGGATGAGCTCCGTGCCGCCGAGCATATTGCTCCACTGGTCGTCGCCGCCGAACTCCATGTTGCAGCCGTATTTCTGGTAGAGAACATAGAAATCGTAGCTCTGCATGATCATGTAGTTAAACTCTAAAAAGCTTAGCCCCTTTTCCATACGCTGCTTGTAGCACTCAGCCGTCAGCATACGGTTGACGGAGAAGTGTGGTCCGACCTCACGCAGCACGTCGATATAGTTTAAGTCCATCAGCCAGTCGGCATTGTTCACCATCAGCGCTTTTCCCTCGGAAAAATCGATAAAGCGGCTCATCTGTTTCTTGAAGCAGTCGCAGTTGTGCTGGATCGTTTCCGGCGTCATCATCTGGCGCATGTCGGTGCGTCCGGACGGGTCGCCGATCATTCCGGTGCCGCCGCCGATTAAGGCGATCGGTCTGTTTCCTGCCATCTGGAGACGTTTCATCAGACAAAGCGCCATGAAATGACCGACATGAAGGCTGTCGGCAGTCGGGTCAAAGCCAATGTAAAAAGTGGCTTTTCCGTTGTTGATGAGTTCTTTGATTTCTTCCTCGTCTGTTACCTGCGCGATCAGACCGCGGGCAACTAATTCTTCGTATAATGTCATATTGTCTCTCCTTTTTCCTGAAAATAAAAAAACCCCGTCCTAAAAAAGGACGAGGGTATCTGCCATCGTGTTACCACCTTTGTTCACAAGCAGCTCACGCTGCCTGCCTCTGCGAGTGTCCGACAACACTCCGGCGCGTGTAACGTGCGCCACTACGTCACAGCCTACTATCGGAAAACCGAATTCGGTGTGAAGCTCAGGGATGTATTCGTCATAAGCTTTCCATGCACCTCTCATCAGCCGGTTGCTTTCTGTCTGTTCCGCTTATTCCTACTTCTTCCCGTCAAAGCCTTGCGTCTGCTTCAATTAAGGGTATTATAGACATATGGGTGTGATTTGTCAATGATTTTCCAAAAAGAAAAATATCCTCGTTTCTTTTTTTTATAAATAATGGTATGATAGTGATAGCAGAAACAAAGGTAAAGGATGACAAGAAAGAAGTGCAGATATGAAACAGAAGATCGTATTTTTGGATATAGATGGAACAATGGTGGACTTCTCGGGGAGGATTCCGGCTTCTACCAAAGAGGCGCTTCACCGGGCAGCAGAAAATGGTCACAAATTGGTGATCTGCAGCGGCAGAAGCCGTTTTCAGATTTATGATGAACTGATAGACCTTGGATTTTCGGGGATCATAGGGGCAGCAGGCGCGTTTGTTGAGGCGGAGGGGAAGGAAATTTATCATGCCTACATTGACGAGGAGCATGGAAAGAAAAGCTTTGAGTATCTGGAGAAAAACGGGTTTTTATATTGCTATCAGGCAGATGATGGGATCGTATTAAATCAGCGGAGCTTTGATGGTATCATAGAGCTTTATCGTGAGTTCGGTATGAGTGAAAGCCGGCTAAAAAGGTTGCTGGGAAATATGCATTTAACGGAGGAACCGTGGAAGAATAGTCATAATGAAAAGATCATTTATTATCAATCGCCGTTTCCGCTGGCTAAGGTACAGGCAGATTTAGAGCCGTATTTTGACACGATTGCATTCAGTATGGAAGGAATCGACGAGTATGCGGGAGAGATCGGAATCAATGGGATCCACAAAGCAACCGGAATGGAACGCTATTTGAATTATGTCGGAATGAGCCGCGAGGATTCGATAGCGATCGGGGACGGTCCGAATGACCTTCAAATGATGGAGTACGCAGGTGTTGGTGTTGCGATGGGGAACGCGCTTTTGGATGTGAAGAAGCGGGCGGATATGGTGACGGACGCTATTGGAGAGGATGGACTTTATCATGCGTTTGTGAAGCTTGGGCTGATATAGAAGGAAGGGGGATGCAATGGAAAAGAGAAAGTTCCGTATAGTAGTGGTCATGGCATTTGGGGTTACGCTGCTTGTATCAGCCGTTTTGGATGGCAGCGTAAGCAGTACAGAACTTGCCATGCTTCAGGGAGCTATGCGGGAATTGCGTCGTACCGATAATGTAGAATTTTCTTATGAGAATATCTTGTCAGAAAAGGGAGCCTCAAAAAGCGAGAAAGCGGTCATTTGGGCAGATACCTTAAGCGGAAGCTGGGTTGGTGAGTATTATATTACGGACGAGGACGGCACAAGGTGTTATTTGAAGAAGTTTTGTGATGGGGAGTCAGTATATCAATATGTGGAATGGAGCGGTGAGTGGGAGCTTTTAGAGGAGGAAGACGACAACATTCCATATTTTTCACAGATTACCGATTTGCCGTATGACGATGATGATATTTTAGACATCCGCTTAGAGAATCAGGGAAATTTACAGGAGATTTCCTATGAATTTACAACGGAATACATGGAGAAACAAAATCGCAGACGTATCCAGCTGCTGGAGGATTATTATGAGAATTATAAGCGTCTGCAGACCTCGGATGAGTCACAGCAGCAGATAGAAGTGGCAGCGGAGCAGTACCGGCAGACGAGTGAGAAGAAGGAGACGGTTGTCTGCCACATTGATCCTACGGGTGTGATGCAGGATTTTTGTTCTGTTTTGACCTTATCCGTGCCGGAGATTATCTACGACGAGACAGGTGAACAGGCACTTGGTGCGGAATATGAGAGCACTTATGAGACAAGGATCAAGATTCACCGATACAATCAAGATGTGGTTTTAAATAAAATTGAGCAGTGCAGAAGGGAAGCATTTTATTATCAGTAGAAAAGGGGCTGAGGTGTGTTGCTCTTGTATGGAGTATTTCTGATGAATTGGGTAAGGACGCTGTCAATGCAGCGATAAAGAAGGAGGGACGAATCGGGCTTGGATTCGTCCCTCCGATCAGATTGGCTAAGGGCTTCTGGTGAAGCGTACTGCCTGTTGCTGTTGCACCTGAGTACAGAATATGAGAACAGGCATTTTACAGGAGCGAGGAAGAACCGCAGCTTGTATACGGTGCAAGCTCCAGCCGGATAAAATATCCGCGGTCGTGGTGACATACGGGGCATTCCTTTGGAACGGAGGTTCCGCGGTGGATATAGCCGCACTCTAAGCACATCCATGAGGTTTCCACATCAGAGACAAATAATTGCTCGCGCTCCAAAAGGTCTGCAAACAGACCAAAACGGTCTCCGTGAGTTTTCTCAATGCCGGCGATCATCTGAAAGGAGGCTGCCACTTTCTGGAAACCTTCCTCTCTTGCTTTTTCGGCAAAATGAAGATACACGTCATCGTGCTCCTCATATTCATTGTGCTGGGCAAAGCGCAGCAGCTTTGCCACATCCTTGCTGATGTCAACAGGGTAGGAGCCGTCGATGTGGATCGAGGTTTCGGCAAGCTCACTTAGATGTTGGTAAAAAATTGCCGCGTGTTCGCGTTCCTGATTGGCGGTGAAGGTAAAGACCGCCTGAACCACAGGAAGCTTTTGCTGCCTTGCAACGCCGGCGGCGATGGTATAGCGGTTTCTTGCCTGACTTTCTCCGGCAAATGCCCGCATCAGGTTTTCTCTAGTAATGCTGTCTTTAAAATTTACTGACATAAATATCTCCATTCTGAAACGTATTTTAAAATTGTAGAAAATGTTACAGCAGCGGGTGCTCGGCGCGTGCGCATAATCGTGCAAAGCGCCGGTCGATCTCCGCTTGGATCTCCTCTGTGATCGGGCGGTACACCTCTTTTAAAAGATGTTTTGTGCGTCCCATCATGCCAAGCCATTCCGTGACTGGAATCTGCTTATTTTTTTCTTTTGGGTTGTAGGTTAAGGAAGTAATGCCGCGCTCAATCTCATAAAGAGGGAAATAGCAGCAGTCCACAGCGGCAGCGATGACACTGCGCTCCAAATTCGGCTTATCATTCCAGTTGAGCGGGCAGGCGGAAAGTGCCTTCAGATAGGCAGTTCCAAACTCTCTGGAATAGGCGGCGGCTTTTGCAGCCTTGCGGATAAAATCCGAAGGATTTGACTCCGCAGCCGTTGCAATATAGGGAATGTGCGTTGCCGCCATAAGCTCCGGCGTATCCTTGTGGAAAAATGATTTTCCATACTGGGTTTTTCCGACATGGGAGGTGGAGCTGCGCGCGCCCATCGGCGTAGAATAGGAAAGCTGATAACCGGTATTCATATAACCGCCGTTGTCATATTCAAAAATGATCATGCAGTGCCCGCGCAGTGCCGTGCCAAGTGCGGAGCCCATGCCGATGTCCATACCTCCGTCTCCGCTGACCATGATAAAAGTAATCTGCCCTTCCGGATATTCCCCGCGTTTTTGCTTCTGGTGAAAGACCTCAACGACGCCGCTTAACGTTGCCGCTCCGTTCTGGAACAGATTGTGCAGATAAGGGATTCGGAATGCAGTTTTTGGATAGCCCGTCGTCACGACCATGCCGCAGCCGGTCTGAAAAAGCATCACGACATTTCCTTCGATACCCTTAAGCAGCAGGTTCAGATTGACAGGGATGCCGCAGCCCGGACATGCACCGTGTCCGGGGGCGATGCGCATCGGCATTCCTGTCGTGTCCTTTAACGCGCCGCCTGTTACGACCATTTTTCCGGCTGCCTTGTCAAAGACACAGGTAGTGATGCCCTTTGTGGCTTCCTGTTCTGTAATCGGCTTAAAATACTGCGGCTGTGCTTTCCCTGAATCGGGGGTTCCGAGTGTCACGCCGTAGTAATCAAAATCGGTAGCAGTTTCTGTCAGACACTCCCGAAAGAGCGCGATTGCATCCTCCACAAAAAAGTCCATACCGCCGAGTCCGTAGATGCGGGAGAGAATGCGCGGAGTACTGCCAAGCTCCTGAAGTGCGGCGCGTATTTCAAGCGTCATATTTCCGCCGCCTGCGCCGTAGCTGTCCTGACGGTCGGCGACAAGGATGGTCTTTGCATGCTTGCAGAGCTCGCGCAGCTCCTTAGCCGGGAACGGGCGCAGCACATAGAGCGTGATGACGCCTGCCTTGATCCCTTCGCAGCGGAGCGTATCGACAGCCTCCATCGCAGTGTAGTAGGACGAGCCAAGCACAAAGAGAAGGATTTCTGCATCGTCTGCCTGATAGCTTCCCAAGAAGGAGAGCGTTCTGCCGGAGAGTTCCTTGTATTCGTCAAAAAGTCCGGGGAGTTTTTTTCGCGCTTCCTCCATGGCAAGGTGGAGCTGATAGCGGTTGTTCGTCACATCCGGCTCGTTCATATAAGAGCCGATAGAGACAGGGTGTTCAAGATCCAAGACGCTCGCGAAGCAGTTTTCTCCCGTAGAGCATTCCTTTGCAAAGGCGGAGGTGTTCGGGTTGTCGCTCGATAGTTTTGGTCCGATGTAGCGTGAAACTACCTCGTCGTCTGCAAAAACAAGACATTTGCGCTTCTGGTGACTTGTAAAAAAGCCGTCAAAGGCGACTGCCACAGGCAGGCGTACCAGTTCGGCAAGCTTTAGGGCGAGCAGGTTAAAATCATAGACCTTCTGTGGCTCATCGGCAAATAAAATGATCCATCCGGTGTTGAGCATATACATGACGTCGCTGTGGTCGCCTTTGATACAAAGAGGACCGGAAATTGTGCGGCAGGCGATATTCATCACCATTGGCATACGGGTGCCGGACTGCACCGGAAACTGCTCAAGCGCATACAAAAGACCGTTTGCGCTTGTGGCGTTAAAGACTCTGCCTCCACCGGCAGAAGCGCCATAGCAGATGCCGGCGGCGCTGTGCTCGCCCTCTGCGGCGATCAGCAGAATGTCATGCTTTCCTTCGGCACGCATGATATCTAAGTTTTCTGCGATCTGGGTCGAGGGGGTGATCGGGTAATAGCCCATCACATGATAATTGATCTGCTTTGCAGCGTAAGCGGCAAGCTCGTTGCCGCTGTCATACATTACTTTTTGTTCTTCCATTTTCATTCTCCATTCCGAAGCGATTTTGCGTGAAAAAACGCGAGCCTGATCTCGGATTCTGCACTGCGCTCCTTCGTCCTCATTTCTGAGCGATCTGCGGTTAAATATCAAATTTGCGTTTGCCATAAAAGCTATTTGTTTTCGCTAAGAAACAAATAACTGCGTGAAAGATAAGCTGCCCAAAGGCGTCTGCTATACAACGCCGCCGTCCGGGCGTTTTTCATCAAGATACGAGTCGCTGGTGATCCATGAATTGGCTCCGGTTTTCTGGTAGGTGATCGCGTCCGGCAGCAGATGCTGATTGGGAACAAAATATGGCTTTTTTGGATGATCCTTTTCCAATGCCATGACGAGCGCATTGGTCGGACAGACCTCCACACAGCGCAGACAGCCTTTGCAGTGATAGTAGTCTACACCCTGATTGACCATACATTCCTTCCCCTTGTAGACGCCGGGGGCAAATTGGAATACCATATCCGGACAGGTGGAGTCGCACAGCCCGCAGTTGATACATTTTTCCTGAATAAAGAGAGGAATATAGCCTTCTCTGGAAGGAGAAAGATTATTGGAAACCGTGCTTCCGATCCGCGGATTGACGCCGCCGATCGGCGCGTTGTCATAGCCCCATACAAATTGTTCGCCAGTGCTTTTTTCAAGCGGCTCTACATTGCGTTCTGTTTCGGCTTTTGCCAGGCGCGTGTAGCCAAGCTCCACACCGGTGAGGTTCGCATCGATCAGAGCCGGATATTTCTTTCCGATAGAATCGCGGCAGATCTGCTTCGCATCGTCAAGGGCGATAAAGCCGGAGGCTTTCGCGATCGCGCCAAGCATTACCATATTGATGCGGGATTTCGATTCCATTGCGAAGGAAAGCGCATCCAGACAGTAAAGCTCACCCATTGTGATATGGTATTTTTCAGCGGCTTCCTCGGGGGAGAGCAGTGTGTTTAATATGATTTTTGTATCGACAGAGACGCCGTCAAGCACCGGATAAGTACCGATCAATCCCTCGTGAAAAATGGCAAGGATGTGCGGATGCGTGACGGGACTGTTCACACGAAGCGGTTTTTCGCTTTCACACCAGCGAATATAAGCCTTGACGGGTGAACCGCGTTTTTCGGATCCATAGCTGGAAAAGCTTAAGGAGTTTAGAGACAGCGTAAGAGCTCCGAGCTCGCCGAGCATTTTTCCGCAGAGATTCGCACCAAGTCCGCCGATGCTTTCGAGCCGTATCTCAAAATAACCATGCTCGTTGCATGTGGGAAGCGTAGTTTTTTTGTTCATGAGAATCCTCCTGTTTTGGCATAATCTATGACTATCATGCGCATTTTTTTGAAAAAAATTCTTGTATATGGAAGAAATCATAATCGTGTTTTTCCCAGTTCACAAATTGACAGCACGAAAATTCCCTATTATACTAAACAAGCAAGCCTTGCAGCGCTTCCGTTGTTTTTGGCTTAGCTGACAGGAGAGAAAACAGAATGAAAAAAGCACTTGTATTGCAAACCGATTTTGGCACCTGTGATGGTGCAGTCAGCGCAATGTATGGCGTTGCATACAGCGTAGATCAGGAATTAAAGGTGGCAGACTTAACCCATGAAATTCCGCAGTATGACATCTGGGAAGCCTCTTACCGTTTGATCCAGACCGTTGCCTATTGGCCGGAGGGCACCGTATTTGTCAGTGTTGTAGACCCGGGGGTCGGATCCACAAGAAGAAGCATTGCAGTCGAAACCTTGACCGGACAGTACATCATTACACCGGATAACGGAACATTGACACATATCAAAAAGATCATTGGGATCAAAAGCGCGCGCATCATTGATGAGAATGTAAACCGTCTGCCGAATTCGGGAGAGAGCTATACGTTCCACGGCAGAGACGTGTATGTGTACACGGGAGCGAGACTTGCCGCAGGAGTTATTGATTTTACAGGAGTAGGACCGGAGGTTCCGGTAGATAGTGTGATTGAGCTGCCGACGGTTGAGGCGGTTTATGACGGCGAGAAGGTCAAAGGAACGATTGACGTTTTAGACGTTCGATTCGGAAGCCTTTGGACAAACATCAGCCGTGAAACATTCTTAAAGCTCGGGATCAAACATGGGGGACGTGTAGAAATCGAAATCGAAAACGAAACGCGTACGCTTTATAAAAATATTCTGACCTATGCAAAGAGCTTTGCGGATGTTTATGTCGGCGAGCCGTTGGTGTATGTCAACAGTCTTGACTGCATGGCAGTTGCCATCAATCAGGGCAGCTTCTCACGCGCCTATAATATCGGAACGGGAACAAACTGGAAATTGACGATCCGCAAAGCGCCGAAGTTGATTTATGAAGAGAAATGAGGAATGAGATGGAAAAAAATGCCGTAATCAAATTTGAAAATTTCAGTTTTCAATATTTCACGCAGGCAGAACCAACGCTCCATGACATTAATCTTGAGATTTATGAGGGTGAAAAAATACTGATCGTCGGGCCGAGCGGAAGTGGAAAAAGTACGCTGGGACATTGTATAAACGGATTGATCCCACATGCGTATAAGGGCGAGATCAAAGGAGACCTTTCGATTTCCGGACAAAAAACCTCTGGGATGAGTATTTTTGATCTGTCAAAAAAAGTGGGAACGGTTTTACAGGATGCAGACGGGCAGTTTGTAGGTCTGTGTGTCGGGGAAGACATTGCATTTGCACTGGAAAATGACTGTGTGGAACAGACAAAAATGAAGGAAACCGTTCAGAGAGTTGCGGACATGGTAGACATGGGAAACCTGCTCAAATCCTCCCCGTTTGAACTGTCGGGCGGACAGAAACAGCGTGTTGCGTTTGCGGGCATATTAGTAGATGACGTTGATGTTTTACTGTTTGACGAGCCGCTTGCCAATCTTGATCCGGCAACGGGAAAAACGGCGATAGATTTGATCGACCGCGTTTCCAAAGAGCAGAAAAAAACAGTGGTTATCATTGAACACCGTCTGGAGGATGTGCTTTACCGTGATGTAGACCGGATCATCGTGGTATCAAACGGGCGGATTGCGGCAGACTGCACACCGGATGAGCTGATGGAAAAAGGCATTTTGACGGAGCTTGGCATCCGGGAACCGCTTTATGTAACGGCCATGCGTTATGCCGGAATTTCCGTGACAAAAGAAATGCATGCCGGCAGACTGGAAACGCTCGTGATGGACGATAAGCTGCGGGAAAAAGTGAGGGCGTGGAGTAAAGAAAGCGTTCCCCATGAAAAAGAAGCGGAAAAAGAAATCTTAAGCGCAAAAAATCTGCATTTTCAGTACGATAAACACAGGAAAATTTTAAAAGACATTAATTTTTCGATTAAGGCAGGCGAAATGGTCAGCATTGTCGGTACAAACGGAGCCGGAAAAAGTACGCTGGCAAAGGTTATCTGCGGTTTCGTAAAAGAAGATCAGGGAGACATCTGTTTTGAGGGAAAATCATTAAAAGGTCAGACCATCAAGGAGCGCTCGAAGTATATCAGCTATGTGATGCAGAACCCGAACCAGATGATATGCAAACCGATGATTTATGATGAAGTGGCATTGGGACTGCGTATTCTTGGTTCAGACGAAGAAGAAATCAAAGAACGTGTAGAGCACGCGCTTAAAATCTGCGGTCTCTATGCATTCCGCAAATGGCCGGTGGCGGCGTTGAGCTACGGTCAGAAAAAACGCGTCACGATCGCGTCCATGCTTGTCATGAATCCGAAAGTGCTGATTTTAGACGAACCGACAGCCGGACAGGATTACCGCCATTACACAGAAATCATGAAATTTTTAAAGAGTTTAAACGCACAGGGGGTCACGATTATTCTGATCACACATGACATGCACCTGATGCTCGAATATACGCCGCATGCGATCGTGATCTGTGACGGGGAGAAGATCGGTGACAGCACGGCAGTGGATATTCTGACGAACAAAGAAATTGCGGAAAAAGCGAACCTGAAGCTGACAAGCTTATACGAGTTTGCCATTGCAGCAGGGGTGGAAAACCCGCATGATTTTGTGCAGCATTTTATTGACTACGAAAGGGAGGTGTACCGGAATGAAAGCTAAGCTGTTTGATTATGTGGAACGCGATAATTACATTTATAACCTCTCCGGTGCGACGAAGCTGTTGTGTTTTTTGTTCCTGACCTTTTCGGCAATGTATGCATATGATATTCGGATCAGTGTGGGAATCATGATTTTTTCCTTTGTAGTACTAGGTTTTTCGGAAATTAAATTTTCGCAGATCAAACTGATGCTCTATTATGTACTGGCATTTCTGGCGCTGAATTTTTTTCTCACATATTTATTCGCACCGCAGTACGGCGTGGAGCTTTACGGTACGAAGCATGTGCTTTTACATATGACTGACCGCTATGTAATCACTGCGGAGCAGCTGTTGTACCAGTTTACCAAAACATTTAAGTACTGTGCGGCAATCCCGCTGGGAATCATTTTTATTTTAACAACAAATCCAAGTGAATTTGCGGCGTCCATCAACGGGATGAAGGTTAATTACAAAGCGGCATATGCGGTTTCTCTGACACTGCGTTATTTTCCTGATATGGTACGCGATTATAACGATATTGCGCTGGCACAGCAGAGCCGCGGACTTGATCTATCAAAGAAAGAGAAACTTTCCATCCGTATCAAAAATATTATTAATATCTGTGTGCCGCTGATTTTTTCGACGCTGACAAGAATTGATACGATCAGCAATGCAATGGATTTGCGCGGTTTTGGAAAGTATAAAAAACGGACGTGGTACGCAAAAAAACGTCTGACAAAAACAGATTATTTTTGTATGGGACTCTGTATTGCCATTTTTGCGGGAACGATTTTGTTCTGCAAGCTTCATAATGGCGGGCGTTACTGGAATCCGTTTTTAAATGGGATGTAATTTTGCTATTTGAAAATAGTTTCGGCGATGTTGCAAAAGGCGGACCAATGATTTATAATAATGAACGGATGAAAGTAGCGTTTACAAAAGATGCTTATAGGGAGGAAAGTTAGAAAATGAAAAAAATGTTTAATTTCAGTACGAAAACACTTGTAGCGACGGGACTTGGGGCAGCATTATTTGTGCTGCTGTTCATGTATATCAAGATTCCTACAGGCTTTCCGGATGTCAACATCCAGACAGCTTATGGCGTGGGGGCATTCTTTGCCGCATTATTCGGACCGATCGCAGGTTTCCTGATCGCATTTATCGGACATGCCGTTTCCGACGGAGTACAGTACGGTTCTCCGTGGTGGAGCTGGGTTGTTGCTTCGGGTATCGACTGTATGCTGATTGGTTTTTGCTGCACAAAATTAAAAGTAGAGGAAGGTATTTTCCGCCGAAAAGACATTGTACTTTTTAACGTATGTCAGCTTCTTGCAAATGTGATTTCATGGCTGGTAGTTGCACCGGCTCTTGACGTCTTTATTTACGGTGAGCCGGCAGGATATGTATTTACACAGGGAGTCATCTCTACCATTACGAATACTATTTCTGCAGGTGTGATCGGAACCGTTTTGTTGCTGATCTACAGCAAGACACGTTCTAAAAAGGGAAGTCTGACACAGGAAGGATAAGCAGCAGGAGGAAGCAGATGATCTCAAATGATTCCAAATGATTATCCCAATGCTTGAAAATACCCGGGTATTTGATTCTAAAAATAACAGGAATTGAATAGAAATAAAAGAAAACCAAATGGGAGCGGAGAAATTGCAGGCAGAAAACCTGTTAAGGGAACAGATAGAAAATCCGATGGTCCGGCTTCGCTATGCGTATGCGATAGATTTTATACAGGCAAGGCTTCGGCTGATCAATGCGGATTTAACGGAGCAAAACCACAGACAGCTGATAAGGAGTATGTCCGCGCGGATCAAGGCGACAGAAAGTATCTGCAAGAAGCTGCAGAAAAAGAGGCATGCGGTGACGTTTGAGAACGCTGTTCTGGCATTGAACGATATAGCCGGAATCCGCGTGGTGTGTTATTTTTGTGATGATATTTATCAGATTGCCGAGGCGCTGCAGAGCCAGTCTGATTTTCATATCATAAAGAAAAAGGACTATGTGAAAAGTCCGAAGAAAAGCGGGTATCAGAGTGTCCATTTGATTGTAGGAGTTCCTGTCACCTATCAAAAGAAAACGGAAGAATGGCGTGTGGAGGTTCAGATCCGCTCATTTGCGATGGATTACTGGGCGGAGCTTGATGCGCAGATGTGCTACAAGAAGGATGCCGGTCAGCTGTTCCATGTGGAGCGTGAGATCAAGGCATACTCGGATGTGATCGCGAAGGTTGATAATCAGATGCTTGAGCTGCGAAAGAGAACGGAAGGAATTTAGAAAATGCCCCTCGAATATTTGTCGCTTAGAAAAGATGACAAATATTTGAGGGGCATTTTAGCGGGATTTTAGGAATGCTTTGTGAGCGGTCCGCGGTAGGAGTTGATCCCTCCAATATCGATCACATCCGAATAGCCTGATTTTTTTAGGGATCTCACTGCGTTTGCACTTCTTACACCGCTGAGACAATGGACATAAATGCGTTGGTTCTTGTCAGGGATCTGCATTTCTGCATCATCAATGGACTGCAGAGGGATATTGATGCTTCCGTCAATGTGATATTCACGGTATTCCTCTGTTGTCCTGACGTCTAACAGGACTGCGCCCTTCGTATTCTTCCATTCCTCTACACCCTGATTCATATCTTTTTTTCTGAATAATTCAAACATAAGCCTTACTCCTTTTATTTTATACAGATTTTTCTGTCTCATCCTAAGAGTAAGCTGTTTTCAGATAAAATTCCGTGATAAAGTTACACTAGGTTGTTTTCCGTAAAAAGACATATTCCAGCGGCGAGGAATGTTCTTCGCTGTATTGGTAGTTCAGGCGGTTGAAATTTTTCACCTGTTCGCAGTCCTTGATCCGGTGCTCTGCCAGAAAGCGAACCATCTCACCTCTTGCCATTTTCGCGTAGGTTCCCTTTTGAACGACCCTTCCGTCGGATAATTCTGCGAAAACACAGGTGATGAACACATCATTTGGCTGAAGATATTTTTCAATGCATTTTGAGTATTCCTTCGACGCGAGATTGATGATCGTATGCGATCCATCGATTACTCCGCGGTACAGCTTATCCTGCCAGTAAGCGTACAAGTCGTTGGAGTCTCCGATTTTTGCCTTTGCCTGCATCTCAAGCCGGTATGGAACGATGCCGTCCATCGGTCTTAGCACGCCGTAAAATCCCGAAAGGATTCTGAGGTGTTCCTCAATATAAGCGAGCATTTCATGCTCAAAGACGGCAGGCGCCATGTACTGATATTGAATGCCTTCATAGGAAAGAATGGCGGGCGTAAGCTTCTGCGAAAGATTCCATGCCTGTACCCTTTCGTAGTTTTGCGCGGCGATCTTTTCATTGCAGCCCCACAGCTTTTTTAACTGGGCAAAGCTTTGCGCCTGCATCCACGTCTTGATCGTCTCTGCTTCTGCTAAGTACTGCGGCATGCCGGACGGCGCTAAGGAGTCGGTATTTACATTCATTTTTTTTGCAGGTGAAATAATAATTCTCATTGGGGTTCTCTCCAAAATTCTTTTGTGCCGGTTTTGGCTGTGCTTTCGCACAGGCAGAAAGATAGCCAAGAAGCTTTGCTTCTTGGCTATCGCTGTTGTACGGATTAGTTAGATTTCCACAAGCCGTGCAGGTTGCAGTATGCATATGCAGCAACATATTCGTCTCCGTCTGCTAATACGAACTCTGCCTTTGGCGCGTCTGTGCAGCTTAAGGTTACCTTCTGGCTGCCCTTCTTTGTCTCAATGGCGATCCAGCCAATGAAATGCTCCTCTGTCATCGGATGTTCTACCTCGCCGACACATACAACGACTTTGTTTCCTTCAACGCAGGCAACCGGAACATGCTTCTCCTGTGCGCCGTCAGATGTACCCGGAACTAATTCTACCATCTTCGTACCGCAGCACATGATCGGAATTCCTTTGTTTACTGCAAATTCAATGATATTTCCGCAACGCTCGCATACATAATATTTCATATTTTTATACCTCTCTCTTTCAATATTAAAGTTTGTTCAAACTATTTACAATATAAATTATAGGTGATTTCCGGCAGATGTCAATATGTTTCTTTCTTTTTCGGGTCAATTCTTACTTTTTTGCGGTAAAGTAACAAAGGAGTTCACTTACGGGGATACCCTATGTTATAATGAAACGGCGACTGATAGGTATACAAATGGGGCGGGGAATCGAATGATACGGATTGCGATTTGCGATGATGAAAAGGATTGCCGGACAAGCCTGATGCAAGCTTGTGAACGCTATTGCAGAGAGCGTGAGCTGGAATGGGTATGTCTGGAGTATGAGACAGGTGAGGATTTGCTGGAGGCTTATGAGGCGGCAGATCTTTTGCTGCTCGATGTAGAGATGCACGGAATCGACGGGATTGGGGTGAAGGATGTTCTTGGCAGCCGCCGCGGGGAGCTGCGGATCATTTTTGTGTCAGGTCATGAGGAGGCGATTTGCGATGCGTTTGGCAGGGGCGTTTATGGATTTTTAAAAAAGCCGCTTGCTTATGGGGAGCTTGAAAAAAAGCTGGATGCAGTGTTGTCAGATTTTCTGGAAACAGAATCGTATGTTACCTGTACCAATACAGGGTGTAAGAAAAATGTTTTGGTCAGCCGGATTTTGTACATACAGGCAAGTGGAAAATATACGAAGGTCTTTCTGACCGGGGCAGAGGAGTATGTATTTTCGGATCGAAGCATCGGCAGTTGGAAGCAGGAGCTGAAAGCGGACGATTTTTGTATGTGCCATCGAAGCTATCTGGTGCATCTTGCTTATGTGAAAAGGCTGCAGCAGGAGGTATGGCTTTCGGATGGAAGCCGCCTGCCTATGAGCAGGCGCATGGAACGGGAATTGCGTGAGGCTTATCGGGAGTATGTCTGGAGAAAGGCGAGATAAATGGTATTGCATGTGCTGGGGGAGCTTGAAATTATTTTTTTCTTATGGGGAATCCTTCAAATGGAATTTTCAAGGAAAAGGAGCAGCTATCTGCGGGCGGCAGTTTTTTTCATGAGTGCGGAGCTGTTTTATCAGTTTTGTCCAAGTGAGAGCGTAGGGTTTTTTGTGGGCAGGATTTTTGGCTATCTGCTTGGCGTCTGTGCGCTATTTACAGGAAAATGCTTAAAAAAGCTGGTAAGATACTGGTTTGCCTGTTTTTATATTTCCATTTTTTATATACCCTTTGACATCATAAGCAGGCTGTCGGGGTGGGAGAAGTCGTATGTTTTTGTGAGTATCTCCACCTGCGTTATGATTTTTATGCTTGGATTGTGGATAAAAAGAAAATCTGAGTGGACTGCGTGGATTATTTCGATTCCGGACGGCTACTATGTGCTTGGATTCGTCTGCACGTTTTGTGATGCAGGTATTCGGGCGTTTACAGAGGATATGCGTGTTTTGTGGAATCCGAAGGAGCAGATTTTTGTGGAAGTGTTGCAGTTTCTGGTAAGTGTCTTTTTATATACACTTGGTATTGCGGTTGCGTTTACGAATTTATGGCGGAAGCAGTACAAAGAGGAATGTCTTTTAAAGGATGAATATCTTAGAATGTCAAGGGAGCATTATGAGGAACTTGCAAAGCACATGAGGGAGGTGCGGAGCATTCGTTATGATCTTGCTGCGCATATGCATGTGCTGGAAGCTTATATCGAAAAAGAGGAGTGGGAGAAAGCCAGAAATTATCTAAGGCAGATGAAGGAGCGCCAGAGCAGGCAATGCGGAATGAGGATTGACATAGGAAATGAGCTTGTGAATGCTGTGATAGCGGATCAGCTTGGAAAATATAAGGATAAGGTTTCAATTGTCTGTGAAGGAGCGCTGCCTAAGGAATTGGTGGTCACAGATTATGATCTGTGCACAATTTTTTCTAATCTACTTTCCAATGCGGCGGATGCCTGTCAGAGGCTTCAGACGGAAGAACAGACAATTTTTATGCAGATAAAAGCATTTCAGGAAAATCTGGTGATTGTGATAGAAAATCCGATTGAGTGGGAGGTGGAAACAAGGCAGCTTGGCAGGGAAGCGTTTGGGCTGGAGGAGCGCCGTCATGGCTATGGACTTTTAAATATAAGAAAGGCGGTAGATGCGTATGGAGGGGAATTGGAATTTTGTGCAGAGGAAGGGAGGTTTCAGGTAAGAATTCTGTTGTATAATGTTATCAAAGTGAGTTAGGAAAAGCACACATTCGGTGGGGATATGTCGGATGTGTGCTTTTTGCTAACATAAGAGTATGGATCCTTGATTTTCATAAAATAAAAAATTTTACACGAATCGCGCTGCGGCAGGTGTAAAGTGATTCTATGAGCATGTCCGGGTTTGCGGTAGGATGACCGCTCGTTCCGAAAAATGACCGCTCGTTCCTTTTTGGAGGTATTTGGTGAATCGTTATGGTAGAGTGAAGGAGAAAGTGGCGGCAGCTATGAAGAAGAAAAAAGCTTTTACGTTTATATTATGTGTAACGATCGCTTTATTGCCTGCATGCGGCAAATGGAATGGTAGCGGGGAAAGTGTCGGCAAAGAAGTTGATTTTGATGCATTGCAGATAGAGGAATATACTTACCCAAAGGAATTTACGTTGGGGCAAAATCTTGAATCTGCAATTACGGAGCTTGCGCTGATGTTTGACTATTTAGAAAAATACGAGAAGAAAATGACGGTTTGCTGTCGAGGGAACAGGTTGAGTATATCCAATATTCTTTGACAAATGAGTTTGTTGATTTTAAGGGCAGCATGCTGGAAGAAGGACTTGACAGCTATGAGGGTTCCAGTGGATCTGGATTTGGAAAAATTATTTTTTACGAGGCAGAGCCGGAGGGAGAGAAGGTGAAGCTTACGGCAGAATTTGAACGAGGTATGGATGGATCGGAAAATATGCGGCGATACGAATTGGACATTGTGTTGATGAAAAATCCAAAAAGCTGTTTTGACGGGTATAGTATAGAGACTTTGGCATCAAAGGACATCACAACTGCGGAAGCAGGTGATGGGTTTGATTGGTGTATGAAGCAGTTTTGGAAAGGATAAATTTGCAGTCAGGCAGGAGGTATAAAAATGCCAAGAATAGCGGCGGCTTTTTGTTTTGCAATCGGATGTGTGTTATTGGCGGTTAGGCTGACAAGGCAAAAAATAAAGCCATAAAAGAGAAATCTAACACGATGCTGGGATATTTGGCGGCGGCATTTCAGTTTGCCGGACTTATGTTTTTACTGGCAGCATCCATTTAAGATCAAGGTGGAAATAGCCGGTTTTACATAGAGGAGGTGAAAATCTGTGCTGAAAAGAACAAAATGTTATTTAATCGGACTTTGGATCAGTATTTTCTGGTCTTCAAGATACTTTGTGATACATGGAATCAATGCTAAGAGCCTTTTGGCAGTCACAGCGATTCAGGTCTTATATCATGCGTTGGTGCTTTTGCATCAGAGGCACAAATATGGATAGGAAAGCGTAAAATTTTGGAGGAAACATGAACATATTGGTTCTTATGGTTTGTATTAGTTTTATTTTAGAATGTGTGATCGCACTCGTCTGGCTGGCAGTCAAGGAGGTAAAAGAAAGGCTTTCTTACCTGACAGTGTATTTTATGATTCCTATTTTGGGATTTTCGGAATTGGGTGCGATTTCATCCAACCGGGAGATCGATCAGGAAATGATTGGAACAATGTGTGGAGTTATTGCGATTACATATGCGGTATTTTGGGGGATTAGTATACTCATATTAGGCAACAAATTTCGTGATGCAAAGGAGCAAAGCAAATCGGATGATTGACACAATATGCAAGTGTGCAAGCTAGGGAAGCGGCGGGGCTTGTCATGAATATGGATTTGCTGCTCCAAGGCAATAATGATACACAGACATTAAGTGTTTTTGGTGCTGGGCATCATCAGTCCACAAAATAATTGGGGAGAGGATAAATGAAGAAATCAGGAAAAATATTGCTCATAGAATTGGCAGCAGTAGCAGTGTGTGCGATACTACTTTTTATGGTTGTAAATAGAATTGGTTTATAGCCATATAGCTTAACAAATGTGGAGGGGATAGCGTTGAAGAAAAAAGGGATATTTTTATGGGCAGTCATATTACCAATGTTGATTTCGATAGGAATTGATTGCTGGGTCGGGCTTCCCGATCAGTGGAATATCATATTGTATGTGATTTTATCTGGTATCAGTTCTTCCTTTTGGGGAAAATCAGCGAGGTGTGATAGGCCGTTAAACGTAAAAAATTTTTTGATGATCTGTAGTTTGCTTTTTATTTTTTCCATAGGCGGCTTGTTTGCTGTCGATCATATAGACGGATTGATAAAAAGTGATATATTGGAAATGTTTTGTCAAATAGGGTTGAGCCTGCTTTGTGCTATTTCGGTTGTCATCATGATCAATGTGATCATCATTGAGAGGAACAAAAAAATAAAGGAGGGACATCAGAGCTATGAAGAAAAATAACCGAAAAACGGTCATTATTATACTTGTGGTTTTGGTGGTTTTTGCAGCAATGTTTCTGTTTTTGCGTTTGTCGGGAACTGCATTTACCGTCCGAGGTGTCTCAAAATATGAGAAATATTTTGGGGAAAATGGAGAGCATAGGAAAAGTGGATTGACAGAGAGCGCTATTTTTCCAAAAAGCCTGCCACCCTCTGCAAAAGTGGAGAAGTTCGTATACCGCCACGAGGATTTGATGGATCCCAGTGACGCGGCAGTTCTTGTATACACATGCAGCAAAGAAGATTATGAGAAAGAACTGGCGCGGCTTACAGCACTTGGAGCAGAGCCGGGGAATATTTATGGTGTTTACGGCATTGCTGGTTTTCCTTATGAGGCGGTCGCCGCAGAGGCAGATGAGACAACAGGGGTGATTTATGCGATGACAGAGCCGGAAGCGTGTAGATTTATTTATGTAGAAAATACGCATTGTAATTATTTTTCAGATATTCGCTATCCGTGGTATATCGGGAAAGAGTATCTGCCATCCGGTTATGATGCTATGCCAAGCAATCCGGTTCGGGAAGCATTTGAAACGAATACAAACTAATTGAGAAGGATGAGTTATCGGGAGAAGACAGGTGTAAAAATCTCCATCATAAAGGGAGAAAGAAGGTGGGAACATGAGAAATTTGGACGTTGTAAGAAAGACAATCATACTTTTTTCTGTTATCAATATCGTTGTCATTGTATATTCTGTCATCATGCGGATCCAAAACGTCAAGCAGAGTTCAGAGCTGGGTCTTTTTTTCTGGTATAAAATAATTTTTTGCCTGCTTCTATGCGGATATATGATATTTGAAGCAGTTATGCAAAAGAAATTATATGAAACAGCAGGATTGTGTGGTTGCTGAAAATCTCTTAAAGAAGACAATATCTGCGCATAAAGAATAACCGCCTGTTAAAAAAAGCGAGGAACAGCCGATGAAATATCTTATGATACCATAGATTGCGGGCTCTTGGAGTCCGTTTTCTGTTTTTAGGGTATAAAAACGGAGCTGCTGCTCCAGTAGATGATTCATCTGCTTTTGCAACAGCCCCTTTCGGGATTCTTTTAGACAAAGCCGAGACAAAGGGAGATCAGTATCGGTACAAAGAACGAGCAGATCACGCCGTTTAGCACCGAGAGGACAACCGTTTCCTCATTTGTGTATTTTAGTATGACAGGGAGTGTGGTGTCCTCGCTGGTTGCACCGGCAGGCGCGATACAGGCATATTGATTTAGGTGCGCCGCCAGAAAGGGAATTAATAGGAAGGAAAAAACCTCCCGCATCAGGTTACTGAGGAAGGCGATGCTTCCAAGCTGTGCGCCGGCGATATTTCCGATTGCAGAGCCTGCCAGACTGTACCAGCCCATGCCGCTGGCAATCGCTGTTCCATGTCCGAGCGGCAGCTGAAATAAAAGCGAGCAGACAACCCCGCCAAGCAGCGAGCCGATCATAATTCCAATCGGTATGATAAAAATGCGGATATGGTATTCCCTTATTTTCTGTACAATGCCTTTGTGCATTCCGATACTGATCCCCACGGAGAACATCAGCAGATACAAAATCAGGTCTGAATTTTGGCTGATCATCAGGATGAACGGGTTTTGGAGTTCAAAAAAGCCGCAGGCAAGTCCCAGTAAGAGGGAGAGGATTGTAAGTAAGACCATCATTTTTTTCCTGACCTCCTCTGTGTGTCTTCTTCTTTTTTGGGCATCAGGCGCCGGGTCAGCAGATAGACCAGAAGAACGGAGAGTGCCGTCGGGATCAGGAAAAACAAAAAGCTGGTGACGCCGAGCGACGACAGTTCCTCAAAGAAATTGTCGTCTGCGCCGAGTGTGACCCCCATAGAAAATATTAAGAGAAACGTACATAATAAGGACAGGTATTCATTGGCAGTCTTGGCTTTTCCCGGAATCAGAAATTTTCCGACAAGAATGCCGATGCACATAACAATCAGTATATCCATAATAATTCCTCCATTCCGAAGCGATTTATCACGAGGAAACGCAGGACGAATGTCAGATTCGCCCCTGTGATCGAAGGAGTGTCGCTTCGGCATAAATTCGCGTGTGAAAAATTGTGCCCGATTATTTTATCAAAATAAATAAGAAAAGTCATTACCTTCCAAGTAAAAAGACAGGGAAGTTTTTACTTGGAGGATCATGGATCGAACATCGTTCTTTTCGCAAGCTTAGAAAGCGTGTCATAATGCTGATCAAAGAATCGCTTATAGCCGCTGCAGTAAATATTCTGTCCGTTGATTCGGTATCTGCTGCATCCGCCTCTGCACAAATGAAAATAGTTACAATGAAGACATTCTTCCGAATGATTGTAGTTGTTTTCGATAAAAGCGATCTTTTTTCGATTCTGAAAGATCACATCCATATCATCGTTGTTTATATTTCCGATACAGTAGGAGTCCAGTACATAGAAATCGCAGGGATAAGCGCTTCCATCTGCCTCTATGATCGTTTGTATCCCACAGACACCTCTTTGCTCACATGCTTCAGGCATGAAGCCGTTTAATATATTTAACCAGTTATCAAACTGCCGGATAAAAATTCTGTGACCGTTTTGGAGGTCTGTCAGCCACAATTCAAAGAGACGGCAGAGAAATTTGCCGTATTCTTCTGCGGACAGAGAATACACATTATTTTGCACAGATTCTCCAAGCGGTTCCGCGCAGGCGATATACTGCTGATATAAAAAACCATTCCTTTTATAATTTTCATAAATTCTTGTAATTTTGGCGGCAGTCGTTTTATGGACTACAGTTAAAATATTAAATTCAACCTGATATTTTTTTAATAGGTCAATGGTATGCATGATGGAAAGGTAGGTATCTGCGCCGCTCGCTGTTTTTCGGAAACGATCATGGGCTGCCTTTGTGCCATCCAGAGAAATTCCGACAAGAAAATGATGCTTATGGAAGAATGCACACCACTTTTCCGTGAGAGCATACCCATTTGTCTGTATTACATTTTGGATAAAAATCCCATTTTTATTATACTTTTTTTGCAGAGAAATACTTTTTTTGAAAAAATGCAGGCCGGCCAGTGTCGGCTCACCGCCCTGATAAGCAAACACACATCCGTCATCGGCGAAACAGAGCGCTTTTTTGATTACCTGTTCCAGCGTTTGTTCTGTCATAATGCCATAGTCATAGGCTTGTCGTTTTGCCGCTTCATCTTTGTAAAAGCAGTAATCACATTCCATATTGCATGTTCCGGAGACGGGCTTTAGCATAATATAAAGCATTGTAAATCACCTCATTTCAGAAAAGGAGCGGTCTCGGAAACTCTATGAATCCCATAGTTCCGCTCTTTTTTATTTATTGA
>URJS01000029.1 GCA_900548205.1 uncultured Roseburia sp.
CAATAAATAAAAAAGAGCGGAACTATGGGATTCATAGAGTTTCCGAGACCGCTCCATATATATAATGAGGGAGGAGAAGAAGTTCTTACATACACGCACGGAGTAGGGTGGCATGAGAAAGAGACAAAAGCAGAAACGAGAGTGCATTCAGCGTTAAAATCAGCATATTATGAGGCGTATCACGATGCAAGAAAGGCGCTGAACACTGGGACAAATGTGGAAATGACAAATGAGAATGCTGTGATGCAAAGTAATTTCGATATGAAAGCATAAAGTGGTATTGCCACGCTAAGATATGAATTATTATGTGGGATTGGCATTTCCAACAGGTATGTGATATGCTTTTACTGTCCATTTGGGACCACCTCCTATGTTTGAGTTTGGCTTGCGACACCATGCTCAATATAACATAGGAGGTTTTTTATTGATATCCTTACCGCTTCCACTTACACTATTCTCCCCAGCATAGCTGGGGGATCAGACTTTTCATTCATCATTCTCCCAACGAGGTTATGCGGGGTTACGGACTTTTGACCTCCAAAAAAGTGAAAAAAGTTCATGACAATCACTTGACATCAACGGGCTGGGGCACGCTCTGTCTGTCGGAGAGCATTCCATAGGTGTATTTTCGTTGTATTTTTGAATGTTCCGTGTTAAAATGACTGTAGTTTTACGGGGAAAAGGCAGGGCGCATGGGTAAGAGACGAAAGCTTAGTACAGAGATTACGATATGGATGACGATGACGTCGGTCTGCGCGATGCTGCTGCTTGGAATGGCGCTGTTAGTTACATTTTTGTATTATTCCTCCGAGAAGGCGAAGGAGGATATGGAATATATTCTGACGACGACAAACGGGCAGTTTCAGAATAAGGTGCAGTTTGTACAGGACGGAGCGATCGCATTGCGCCAAAGCCTTGTGCTGCGGGACTTTTTTGAGAAGAACAGCTATAAAGAAGATGAGATGGAACAGCAGCTCCATTACAGCATGGATCTGTTCTCGGAACGTAATCTGATTATGCAAAGCCGTCCCTTTATTGAGAGCGTGTATCTATTTAATAATAGGGATCAGTTTATCAAGGAGCATTATTATCCGATCACCGTGCGAAGCGGGATGGTGATGGACGCATGGTATCAGCAGATGTTTTTAGAATTTAAGGAGAGCAGCAGGCAGTACCAGTTTGTTTCGGAAAAGGATAAATTAAACCTCTGTCTTCGGATATACAATGATCAGATGCGGCAGATGGGAGTCTGCATTGTCGTCATCAACGAGGAAGCGGTGGAGTGCTTGTTTGAGGAGCTGTTTGAATATGAGGGCGCGAAGTGGACGGTGTTTGATGAGGAGGGAGAGCTTTTATCCTCCGCGCAGGAAAGCGGGGATTTGTGGCAGGAAATGCCAAGAACAGAATATCTTGGAAAAATGGAGATTGGCGGAAAGCAGCAGCTTTTAAGCGTACAGACGGGAGGGTTTGGGCTGCGTTCGTCTGTTGCAGTCAGCATAAGCAATGTATATGATGGATTAAGGCAGACGATTTTTGTGTTTGTCACTGTCCTGATCCTTGGCGTCGTATTTGTGGCGCCGGTAGTTTTGGGCGCCAGCTATCGGTTTACCAAGCCCTTAAAGCAGGTTGCGGAGGGCATTGCGGCGTTTGGTCAGGAGAACCTGAATGCGCGCATGGATGACTTTTCCATTGAGGAATTTCATGAGATCAGTATGGTGTTTAACGAGATGACGGAGCGCATTCAGTATCTGATCACACAGGTTTATGAAAAGGAGCTGCTTGCCAGTCAGTCGCAGGTGCGTTATCTGCAGTCGCAGATGAACCCGCATTTTCAATTTAACATTCTTGCGATGCTTGGATTAAGGGCAAAGCTTGCCGGCTGCGAGGAGGTATATCAGGGACTGCATGCGTTCTCAAAGCTGATGCAGGGAAAGATATTCCGGGAAAAAAGGATCAAGATTCCGCTGCGGGAGGAGCTGGAGATCGTTGATTTTTATCTTTTCCTGCAAAACAGCCGCTATGCGCAAAAGATTACCTATGAAATCCGTTATGGAAGCGAAGCGGTGAAGGATGATCTTGTTCCGAAGCTCTTGATTGAGCCTCTGGTGGAAAATGCAGTGTCACATGGCTTAGAGCCAAAGGAGACGGACGGCAGGATCCTTGTGGAGGTCAGGGAGGTGGGAGAACGCCTTCTGATCGTTGTGGAGGACGACGGCGTCGGCTTTGACGAGGAGGAAGCGGCAAGGATGCAAAGGGATGCAAAAGAGGAGATGGACGGCAGCTTCCACACGCATATGGGGCTTGTCAATACGGAGCGTTTGCTGCACATATTGTACAAGGATGCCTGTGAGATGAAAATACAGGGCAGAAAGGGCGTGGGAACACGCGTGGAGATTCTTTTGCCGATTGAGAGGAGTGAGGGAGATGTATAAGGTATTGGCAGCGGATGATGAGGCATATATGCAGGAGGCGCTTCGGGAGCTGATCCGGTGGGATCGTCTAGGCTGTGAGCTTTTGGATGTGTTCGGCAATGGGAAGGAGCTGATCAGGCAGATGCAGGAGGGAGCTCCCGATATTGTGATTACTGATATACGGATGCCCGTAGCAGACGGTCTTGAGGTATGCAAATATGTGTACGAGCGTTGTCCTGAGACACAGGTGATCATTCTAAGCGCATATTCGGATTTTGATTATGCAAGGGCTGCGCTCCGCTATAGCGCCTGTGATTATGTACTGAAGGTTTCTGTGCTGGAGGAGCTGCCGCGGGCGCTTAAAAAAGCGATTGAAAATCTGGAAAGGCAGGGAAAGGAGCTAAGCAGCGGACAGGGAGATGAGAGGTGGGAGGATACCGACAGCCTTTATGGGCAGATGGTGCACTATGTAGAGCAGAACTATTTGAGGAAGATCACGCTGGATGAGATCGCGGAGTATCTGCACGCAAATCGAAGCTATCTGAGCAGGCTTTATAAGAGCCGCAGCGGGGTGAATCTGTTTGATGATATTTTGCATAGGAGAGTGGAGAAGGCGAAGGAATATATGGAGCATACGGACCGAAAGCTGTATGAGATTGCAGTGGAGGTTGGATTTGAGGACGCCGGATATTTTTCCAAGGTGTTTCAGAAATATACAGGTATGTCGCCAAAGGAGTACAGAAATCAGAGGAAGGATGCGCATGAGAGGAAAACGTAAGGGTCATAGAGGCGCGCTTGGAAGTCTTGTCATTGTTGGAATGCTTTTTACATCCCTCCTCCTATCCTCTTGTGGAGGAAAGACGCCCGATCCGGTGGAGCTTATGGTGATTCACGGCTGGGGGAGCACGGAGGCAGATCATGTGGCAATGCGGCAGATTTACAGCGATTTTCAGAAACAGAATCCTGATATAAGCTTAAAGCTTGTTTCGATGCCGACAAATGAGGAAATGATCCGAAAGGTGGAGGATATGCTGATGGTCGGGGAGCTGCCGGACGTTGTATTTTTGGGAGGAACGGGGAGAGATTCCATTTACCGCTTTATGGTGGAGAACCAGCGGGCGCTTGATCTGATGCCGTATTTAAAAGAGGATGCGGCATTTTATGAGAGTATTGCACCGATCAATCTCGAATATTGGATGACGGATGACGGGAAGCTCTACACGATTTCAGATGTTTTGCAGCTAAGCGGCGGCTATTGGTATAATGAGGAGATTTTTAAGCAGGCAGGGATCGAGGAGCTTCCCCAGACGTGGGAGGAGTTTTTGGCGGTATGTGAAAGGCTGTCTGTCTGGGCGAAGCAGGAGGAGAATGGAGTTGTTCCCCTTTTCGTTCCGCCGGAAGGGTATCTGTATTTTGCGGATCATATGATGGCGGTCAACGGAGGGCAGATGCAGGAGGCGGTTGGCAATAATCGCATAGAGATCGTTGAGGACGAGATGGATGCGTTGCTGGATAGATTGGAGCAGATTTACCGCTATTCCTCATCAGAAACAGGTGATTACAGCTATCGGGACGCAACAGATCTGTTTAACAGCGGAAAGCTTGCCATGTATGTCAACGGAACATGGGCGGCGAATATGATCTCGGAGGGGATAGACGTGGGATATGCGCTGCTGCCGTCAGGAGAGGGGAGCACGCTTTCCTGTGAATCGGCGGGGCTTGGCTATGTGCTTGGAAATACAAAGGACGAGCGGCGCATGGAGGCGAGCGTGCGGTTTCTCAAATACATGATGAGCGAGGAGGTGCAGGAGCGGATTCTGCATGAAACAAAGCAGATTCCGGCAAATCCTAAGGTGAATATTACAGAGCATCAGGAGGAACTTCGGCTATATGAGGCGGCACAGACGGTTCTGGATGCAGGGCGTAAGATTGAGATTCCGACAAATCTGTGGACTTATGAGCAGAGGAGCATTTTTGAGGAGCATATTTTGGAGGTACTTTCGGGAGAATTAAACAGACAGACATTTATGGATTTGATATAACAAGCCGGTCAGCGGAAGAAAACGCTGACCGGCTTGTTATATGATCGCAAATGTTTCTCTTGCGATCCAATCACAAGGTTCTGTATTGGCTTGCAAAACGCTGTTTTGATGAACTGAACAAAAAAATGGATAGAATTGACTATATTATGTGCAAGACGTAAATATAGTCATATTTTCAGTCAATAGAATTCATTCAAAATAACAGGGAAAGATAGTAGAATATGACCATAGCAAGGGGCAATACCCAAATTGCGGATCGAAAGCCAAGGAGGCAGATGGTCAGAAGGAGGTTTTTGAATGAAAAGAAGATGGATCAGTGGGGTACTTACCGTGGCAATGGGAGCTGCGCTGCTGGCAGGCTGCGGAGACAAGCCGACGGAGCAGCCGGCAGGCACGGGAAATGGGGCGACAGTGCAAGGTACGGAGACGGCGTCAAATCCGTCGGGAGACAGCGGACAGGAGGTGCTCGAGTTTTATCACGGCTATTACCATGATGAGAGCGAGTGGCCGGCAGCGAAGGTGATGAGAGATATTTATGACGAATTTGCGGCATCTCATGCAGACGGTCCGGTTATCTTTAAGCCGATTGCAGTAGAGAACAGAGACGAGATCGTCAGCGTTCAGGTGGCGGGCGGTAACTTCCCGGATATGGTGGACTGCGGTACGCCGATCCCGCAGGCAGCGATCAGTCAGGGACTTGTACTTGATCTAAAGCCGTTTATCGACGAGAATAACCTACAGGATGCCGTGGGCATCAATTATACACAGAATGATGTGGACGGACACATCTATACGGTGCACGATCAGGTGGAGAGCCGTGGTCTGTGGTACAACAAGGCAGTTTTGGATAAGGCGGGCGTAACGCCGGAGGATCTGACGACATGGGAAGGATTTGGCGACGCAATGGAGAGCGTGCGTGGCTTAGAGGATGGTACATATGGCTATGCGGCAGGACAGGGCTCTTTATTCATGTTGAATGCGATGCTTGCTTCCAGTGAGGAGGGAAAAGGTCTCCTATCACAGGAGCTGACCGTTGAGGCGATCGAATCGAAAGCGTTCGCAGAGGCATTTAAAAAGACGGCAGAGTTTGATCAGGCAAACGGTTCAGACCACACGACAGAGGATGTCGGCAATCTGATGGCGGACTTTAATACAAGCGGAACGGCAGCAGTTTTATTTAACGGTGTATGGAATGCCAGCGGTATTGACGAGAGCCTTGCAGAGAGTATTGAGCCGGCGATCTTCCCGGGTAATATTTCCTTATCTACCGCAGGTGCAGGACTTTCTGTTGCAGACGGAATGAGCGAGGAGAAAACACAGCTTGCGTTAGAGTTCATTCAGTACATGACAAGCGCAGAGGTACAGGCAAAGATTTTCACCGGCGTACAGGCAAATCCGTGCAACACAACGCTTGACTTAAACAAGCTGGCGGAGGAGAGCGGCGATCCGATCACCATGAAGCTTGCACAGGCTTGCTCACAGGTCAACTCCGCAGAGGTGACGGTACAGAACCTGAACTCTGTATGGGGCGCTGATGTCGGAAGTGCAATCATCAACGCACTGATGGAATCTGCGGTTTCCGGTACAGATATTGACGCTCGTTTTGAGCAGCTTAAGAAGGAGCTGACAGCCTTGATCGGCTAGTGAACGAGACAGTACACTAGTTTCGGAGAAGAAAAATAAAAGGAAAAGCAGGGAGGAAGGGGGTTGACTCTTTTCTCCCTTTTTCACATAAGAGCAGCTCGCAGAGCATGCTGCTCGTTGTTGACATAAGAGTGGCTCGCGAAGCGTGTCGCTCGTTGTTTGGACAGAGGAGGCATTTGATGAAAGAAGTAACAACAATGGCAGACACAAAAAAGAGCAGACAGCTTTGGCGGAAAAGAGGGTTTATCTTTTTATTCTTAGCGCCAACGATGATTGCGTTTGCCGTATTTTATCTTTATCCGATTATCACGGTCGTATTCACCTCGTTTTGCAAATGGGATTACACAAATATCACGAGTCCGGAATTTTTTGGATTTCAGGATATGTGGAACAATTATAAATATATTTTTTCAACCTATCCTTACTTCTGGGAGGCATTGCGCAATTCCAGCCTGTGGGCATTTCTCGGTGTGGTGATCCAGATTCCTGTGGCAACCATGATCGCGCTCGCATTTTCCAGAAAGATGCGCGGGGTAAAGCTGGTGCGAAACATCTACATCATTCCGAATATGATTTCTTCCGCGGCGATGGGAATGATTTTTTTGCAGCTTTACAGTCCGCTTTATGGAATCGTCAATCCGGTCATTCAGCTGTTTGACAAGGATTTTAACGAAAATATCCTGCTGCTGGAGGGACCGGCATTCTGGGCGCTGACGGGAGCATACATTTTCTTTACAGGAACGACGACGCTCCTCATTCTCGGAAATATCATGGCAGTGCCGCAGGAGGTCAGAGAGGCGGCGATGCTTGACGGGGCGAGCGGCTTAAAGCAGGACTGGTATATTGTTCTGCCGATGATCAAGGATACTCTGCGGACGGTTTCGATTTTGGCGGCAACCGGAAGCTTCTTATTGTATAACGAGGTATATTTCTTAACGAAGGGCGCGGCAGGAACCTACAGTATCAGCTATGTCATCCGTGAGCTTGCGATTACCAGTCCGCGTACGCAGTTTGGAAGGGCAAACAGTGTCGCCGTGATCCAGATTCTGGCAGGACTTGTCATTATCATTCTGGTAAATCTGCTTTACAGTATTTCATTCCGCAAAAAGCACAGCTATGCAGAGGGAGGCAGCAAATGACAAAAAAGAAAAACCATGTGAAAACAATTTCTACAGCGACAGGGATTTTTACTTATCTCTGTCTGGGGTGGGCGCTGCTGATCTCGCTTGTGCCGATCGTCTGGCTGGTGTTATCCAGCTTTAAGGCAGACCCGCTTGCAAGACCAGGCTTTATGCTGCCGGACGCGATCTGTCTGGACGGTTACATTTCCACCTTTCGCGATCTTCATGTCATGCGTTATTTCGGAAACAGTATGTGGATCGCCGGGATGTCTGTGGTGCTCAGTATGCTGATGATCTCCATGTCTGCCTATGTTGTGGCGCGCATGGATTTTAAGGGAAAAAAGCTTGTCAGCATGATGCTCTACTCTACCATGTTTATTCCGGCTACGGCGCTGACGTATCCGGTTTATAACTTAGTCAACCGCTTACATATTTATAACACGAGAGCGGCGCTCATTTTTATTTACGCGTGCAGCGGTATTGCAATCAGCTTTATCGTGATTCGGAACTACTATGGAAATATTCCAAAGGAGCTTGAGGAAGCGGCGCGGATTGACGGCTGCGGTTATATCCAGACATGGTGGAAGGTCATTTTTCCGATTGCAAGACCGGGAATTTTAACAGCTGCCGTGCTGGCGTTTCTCAATAACTGGAATGAGTATTACTGGGCGTCTCTTGTGATCATCGACCGCGAGAAAATGACGGTGCCGGCGCTCTTATCAACCTTTACAACCGCATTTCGGACGAATTATAACGGACTTTTCTCCGCGATGGTTGTCATCATACTGCCTCCGGTCATTTTATACTGCGTGTTCAACAAATTCTTTGTGGAAGCGCTTTCCGGCGGAGCGGTCAAGGGTTAAGACATTTTTGCAGAAACGATGGAGGAAACTATGAAGCAGGTAACAGCTATTTTGATCGGCGCAGGTCAGCGGGGGGCAGACGCCTATGCGGCCTATGCGCTTCGTTATCCGAATGAATTGAAATTTGTGGCGGTGGCAGAGCCGCGCGAGGATCGCAGACAAGAATTTCAGGCGCTGCATGGAATTAGTGAGGAAAATTGTACGAGGGATTGGAGAGAACTTTTGGAGCGTCCGAAATTTGCCGACTGCGTGCTGATCTGCACACAGGATAAGATGCATTTTGAGCCGTTAAAGCTTGCGGCCAAAAAGGGCTATGACATTTTATGTGAAAAACCGATTACGCCGGATAAGGGAGAGCTGCTTGCCATTCGGCAGTTAGCCATGGAATATGACGGAATCATCAGTGTTGCCCATGTGCTGCGATACTCTCCGTTTTTTACAAAAATAAAGGAGCTGCTCGCAGAGGGGCGCATCGGAGCGCTGATGAATATCCAGCATATGGAATGCGTCGGCTACTGGCATATGGCACACAGCTTTGTGCGCGGGAATTGGAGAAACAGCAGTGAGAGCTGCCCGATGATCCTCGCAAAATGCTGTCATGATTTTGACATTCTGCTGTGGCTTGTGGGAACGTCCTGTCAGTCCGTGTCAAGCTTTGGAGACAGAAGCCTTTTTTGTGAGGAGAGAGCGCCCAAGGGAGCGCCGCAGTACTGCATGGATGGCTGCGCGCACAGAGATACCTGCCCTTACTACGCGCCGCGCTTTTATCTGGAGCATCCGAAGGCAAAGGAGGACGGTTTTTGGCGTGTGGTGACGATGGCAGAGGATGATGCGGGGCTTTTGGATGCATTAAAGAAAGGTCCTTACGGACGCTGTGTCTATCATTGTGACAATGATGTGGCAGACCACCAGATCGTCAACATGGAATTTGAGGGAGGAGTGACAGTCAGCCTTACGATGAGCGCATTTACAGATCGCTGTGAGCGGATCATCCGATTACAGGGCAGCCACGGGCAGATCAGCGGTTGGATGGAGGATAACCGGATTGAGGTTGTGGATTTTGCGGCCGGACAAAAGACGGTGATCGACTTAAATGCGCCTTCCGGCGGACACAGCGGAAGTGATGCTGCAATGATGAAGCAGTTTGTGCGCATGATCGCACAGAAGGATAAGGAACGGAACCTAAGCAGCGCTGTTTCTGCGGTTGATTCACATCTGCTCGCGCTTGCGGCAGAAAAGAGCCGCAAAAACGGCGGAGCAGCCGTGATACTTGAGAAATTCAGGGCGGAGTAAATGGAGGAAAAATGAATCAGGAAATCAGAGAGAGAACAAAATGGTTTATGGACGCAAGATTCGGCATGTTCATTCACTGGGGGCTGTATGCGATTCCGGCGTGCGGCGAATGGGTGATGTCGGAGCGTGAGATGACAGTCGCAGAATATGAGAAATACTTTGATCTGTTTGATCCCGCGGACTATCAGCCGAGTGAGTGGGCGCGTCTTGCAAAGGCGGCAGGGATGAAATATGCGGTGCTCACGGCGAAGCACCACGACGGCTTTTGCCTGTTTGATTCGGCGCTGACAGATTATAAGGCGACAAACACAAAAGCCGGAAGGGATTTGGTGCGGGAGTTTTTGGAGGCATTTCGTGCGGAGGGGATCAAGGTCGGTCTGTACTTTTCGATCATCGACTGGCATCATCCGGATTTCCCGAAGTATGGCGACAGACAGCACCCGATGAGAAACCGCGGGGAGTTTAAGGATGAGCAGATTGATTTCGACCGTTATCTGACCTATATGCACGGGCAGGTAAAGGAGCTTGTGACCAATTACGGAAAGCTCGATCTGCTATGGTTTGATTTCTCCTACGACGATATGTGCGGAGAGAAGTGGAAGGCGACAGACCTGATCCGCATGGTGCGCGAGTACCAGCCGGATGTTGTCATCGACAACCGGCTGGAGGGAGCAGGGGATAATCACGGAAGCATCGCGACAGCAAATCCATTGATTTACAGCGGGGATTTTGCAAGTCCGGAGCAGATCATTCCGCCGGGAGGCGTGCAGGATGAGCTGGGCGAGCAGATTCCGTGGGAGCTCTGTGCGACGATGAACAACCACTGGGGCTTCTGCAATTACGACTATGACTATAAGTCACCGGAAATGCTTGTGCGAAAGCTTGTGGAATGCGTCAGCAAGGGCGGCAACATGATCTTAAATGTCGGACCGGATGCAAGAGGAAATATTCCAAGACAGAGCGTGGACATTCTGGAGAAAATCGGCGCATGGATGAAAAAGAACGGCGAGAGTATTTACGGCTGCGGCGTCTGTGAGCTGCCGAAGCCGGAGTGGGGCAGATATACCAAAAAGGGAAATGTCATCTATGCCCATGTCTACGAGGAGCCTCTGGGGGCGCTGCCGCTTTACGGAATTGCGCCGGAGCGGCTGGATGAGGTCTACTATGTGGAAAACGGCAGCGAGATGAAGCGCGGGGAGGCATGGAATACCGTGCTGTATAGCGATGTGGCTTTTGTCTCGTTTGGCGAGAATCCGGTATTTACCTATCCGCTTCCGGACCGGATGGATACCGTATTAAAAATTATATTAAAAGACTAAAAAGCAGTACAAAAAACCGTATTTCTTAGGGAAGTACGGTTTTTTGTTGTTTTGCAATCCTGAGATTCCTTCGTCATGGTAAAAATTTCACCTATTTTGGCAAAATATTCTATTCTTATCCGGCAGGAAATTGCGTATAGTGATAGCAGAAGAAAACAAGAGCATAAAGGAAGGTGAAAATGTGGGGGAGACAATTTTGCGGATGGAGGGGATCGATAAATCCTTTACCGGTGTACATGCCCTAAAAGGGGTTGATTTCGACCTGCAAAAGGGTGAGGTACATGCATTGATGGGGGAAAACGGAGCAGGAAAGTCCACATTGATGAAGATTTTGACCGGTATCTATGCAAAGGACGCCGGGACGATTACATACGAAGGCGCGGCAGTGGAATTTAAGACGCCGAAGGAGGCGCAGGACGCAGGAATTGCAATCGTTCATCAGGAGCTGAACATGATGAATCATCTGACAGTCGCTCAGAATATTTTTATCGGCAGAGAGGCGATGAGCGGCAGGATCATCAACGATAAGAAGATGAATGAGGATGCCGCGGCGCTGTTTCGACGATTAAATATCAAGATTGATCCGGCGGCGGTTATGGGAGATCTGACAGTCGGTAAGCAGCAGATGTGCGAGATCGCAAAAGCAATCTCAAGAGAGGCCAAGCTGATTGTATTTGATGAGCCGACTGCGGCGCTCACGGACGCGGAGATCGAGGAGCTGTTTAAGATCATCCGTGATTTAAGGGAGCGGGGACTTGGCATTATTTATATTTCCCATCGTATGGATGAGATCAAAGTGATCACCGATCGCGTGACGGTCATGCGAGACGGAGAATATGTGGGAACCCTGATCACAAAGGACTGCTCGAAGGAAGATATTATCAATATGATGGTCGGGCGCGTTATCTATGAGGAGCCAAAGCAAAAGAGCATGGTGGCACAGGACGCTCCGGTTGTCTTAAGCGTTCGTCACTTAAATGCGGGCAAGCTGGTTCGGGATGTAAGCTTTGATTTGCGCAAGGGTGAAATTCTTGGCTTTGCCGGTCTGATGGGAGCCGGACGCACGGAGACGGCACGCGCGATTTTTGGCGCAGACCCCGTGGAGAGCGGTGAGATTTACATGAATGGAAAGCAGGTGCAGATCAAATGCCCGAAGGACGCTGTCGCGGCCGGTATCGGCTATCTGTCGGAGGACAGAAAGCGCTATGGGATCATTCTTGATAAGACGATCACGGAAAATTCCACGATGGCAGCGATGGAGGAATATCAAAAAGGCGTATTTATTGATAGGAAGAAAGAGCGTCAGGTGACAGAAAGCTATGTAAAGAAATTAAAGACAAAAACGCCTACGGTCGATGCGGCGGTCGGAAATCTTTCCGGCGGCAATCAGCAGAAGGTTGTCATTGCAAAGTGGCTGGTGAGAGACTGTGAGGTATTGATCTTTGACGAACCGACAAGAGGGATCGACGTTGGGGCAAAGAGTGAGATCTATCATCTGATGAATGAGCTGGCAGCAGCTGGGAAGGCGATCATTATGATTTCCTCGGAGCTGCCGGAGGTATTGCGCATGAGCGACCGCATTATGGTAATGTGCGAGGGAAGGATCACCGGTGAGATACCGATTGAGGAAGCGTCTCAGGCAAGCATTATGACAGCGGCAACGTTAAGGGATTAGGGGGAGTGAGAAAATGTCTGATAATAAGAAAAATAAGTTTACGGATAATCCGGTGGTAAAGGCGATCGGAACGCAGCGGTTGATCGCAATGCTGGCTTTGTGTGTGCTGTTTGTCTTTTTCTGCGCCGCATCACCGTCCTTCCGTCAGTACAGCACATTTGTAAGTATTATGGATGCGTCCTATTATATCGGATTTATGGCGATCGGTGTTACCTTCGCGATCATTACGGGAGGGATCGATCTTTCGATCGGAACGGTGCTTGTGTGTTCTTCCCTGATTTCGGGAACGCTGGCAACCAAATATAATCTTCCGGTCGGGCTTTGTCTGCTGATCGGAATTTTGATCGGCGCGCTGTTTGGACTGTGCAACGGTCTTATGGTATCAAAGATGGGATTGCCGCCCTTTATTGCGACGCTTGGCACAATGATGATCTCCAAAGGACTTGGGTCGATCTTTACGAGAGCGCAGAGCGTGACATGGCCGCAAAGCACGGAGCCTGGCGGGTGGTTTCGCAATATTTTTAAGGTGACGATACAGACGGACAGTGGAATCGTCATGATACCGACAGGCTTTATTCTTCTGGTCGTGCTTGCGATCTTAATGGCTGTCATTTTAAATAAGACGAAAACAGGACGCTACATTCTGGCATTGGGAAGCAATAAAGAGGCAACGCGTTTATCCGGCGTGAATATTGCAAAATATGAGACGCTTGCCTATGTGTTCAGCGGAACGTTCGCAGGAATCGCAGGCGTTGCATATGCGGCTACCTATTCCACCCTGCTTCCGGGAAACGGCGGCGGTATGGAGCTTGACGCGATCGCCGGTGTTGTCATCGGCGGAACGAGTATGAGCGGCGGCTACGGAACGATCGGCGGAACCTTGATCGGTGTGTTCATCATGTCAGTATTAAAGATCGGACTTCCGTTTGTCGGTCTGCAGAATCAGTATCAGCAGTTCATTACAGGCTTTGTACTTATTATTGCAGTATTTGCGGACGTCTACAATCGGAGAAAAAAGAGCAAAAATTGATCATGTATGTATCCCTTATGGGGCATAAATAAAAAATTTTCTATTGGGAGGTAGAAGTATGAAACGAAAATTATTGAGTGCGCTGTTATGCGTATCTATGGCTGCTGCATTGTTTGCAGGCTGCGGTGACAAGCCGGCAGAGCCGACGACAGGTACGCCGGATGCATCAGGTACGCCGGATGCGGCTTCCACTGAGGCATCCAAACCCGAGGAGTCGGGAACCGATGAGGAAATGCTGATCTATCTTGTTTCCAAGGGCTTCCAGCATCAGTACTGGCAGGCGGTGTATCAGGGAGCGCTTGAGGCGGCGGCAGAGTATGGGGTAAAGATGGAGATGGTCGGACCGCCTTCGGAGAGTGACATCCAAGAGCAGGTACAGATGTTAAATAACGCGATCAACTTAAAGCCGGCAGCGATCGGTCTGGCAGCGCTTGATACGGAGGCTTGTATGGATTTGATCAAGGTAGCGCAGGATTCTAAGATCCCGATCATTGGATTTGACTCCGGTGTTCCGAATGCGCCGGACGGTGCGATCTATGCAAATGCATCCACAGACAACTATGCGGCAGGCGAACTTGCGGCAGAGGAGACCTACAAATTGATCGAGAGTAAGATCACAGACGCCAAGGAGCCGGTAAGAATCGGCGTAATGTCGCAGGATGCAACCTCTGAGGCGATCTTAAACCGCGGCTATGGCTTTGTCGATAAGATGAAGGCGCTGGCAGAGGCAGCAGGAAAGAAGGTTTCCGTTGAGGGTCATACAAACTTTGTCGATAAGTGCGGCGGAACGGTAGACGGTGCGGATGTGATCATTGAGGTGGTTGTTCCGGCAGCCGTACAGGCGGAATTGTCTGTGGCAGACGGCTCAGCGCTGTTGAATAAAAAGGATATTATTGCAGTATATGCCTCCAACCAGTTCTCCGGCGAGGGACTTGTAAATGCAGACGCAAACCTTCATAAGCTTGGTGCAGACGGTGTGATCGGTGTAGCGTTTGACTCCGGCAAGGTGATCATGGACGCGATCAAGTCCGGCACACTTTCGGGCGCTGTGACACAGGATCCGATCGCGATCGGTTACAAGACTGTAGAGCTTGCGGTTGCTGCGGCAAAGGGCGAGACGGTATCTGATGTAGATACGGGCTGTAAGTGGTATACGGCAGAGAACATGGAAGACGAAGATATTGCTCCAATTCTTTATGAATAAGGAACAAAAGGCAGGGGTCGGAACGATGATTCCGACCCCCTTGCTTTTATGACATAGGAAATTGCTCTGCAATCCTATGTCATAAAAACACACTTTGTGTGAGGATGCACACTTTTGTTCCATAGGCGTGTATGGCGAAGCGATAGTCTGTTGTTTTCATAAGGATGTTTTTGTTTTTCTTCTGAAAAAACAAGACAATGACAGAAAAACAACATAAAACAACATAAAAATATTGACAAACAACACAAACAAACATATAATTTAGGTGAATTGATGTTGGATTACGAGGGAAAAGAAAAAAATCCTTATCAGAAATGAGGCATTTTATGAAGAAATATCAGAGTGCAAGAATCCCAAAAACAGAACGGATTACGAAGCTTGTGGAGCATCTGTATGCGAGGCTTCCGGAGATAGAGCCGCACAGAGCGGTGCTTTTGACGGAAGCCTACCGCCAGACAGAAAATGAACCGGTAGTTTTGCGCAGGGCGAAAGCATTTGCACATATTTTAGAGAAGCTGCCGATCATCATCCGGGAGGGAGAGCTGATCGTCGGAAGCTCCACGATAGCGCCGAGAGGCTGTCAGACGTTCCCTGAATTTTCCTACGAATGGCTGGAGAAGGAGTTTGATATAGTAGAGCATCGCGAGGCAGACCCGTTTTATATTTCGGAGGAGACGAAGCAAAAGCTGCGTGAGGCAGATGCTTACTGGAAGGGGAAAACGACGAGCGAGCTTGCAACGGCGTATATGGCGCCGGAGACGTTACAGGCGATGGAACACAACATGTTCACGCCCGGAAATTATTTCTATAACGGTGTCGGACATGTGACAGTGCAGTATGAGAAGGTACTTGCGATCGGCTATGAGGGCATTTTAAACGAGGCGAAGGAGGAGCTGGCGCGCTGCGATTTCGGAGACGCCGATTATGCGACAAAAAGCCGTTTCCTTGAGGCTGTGATCATAAGCTGCCGTGCCGCGATCGGCTATGCAGAACGCTATGCCGCGCTGGCAAGAGAGATGGCACAAACCTGTCAGGACGAGAGACGGAAGCAGGAGCTTCTCGTGATAGCAAAGAATTGTAGGAATGTTCCGGCAAGGGGCGCAAAAACCTTCTATGAGGCATGTCAGAGCTTTTGGTTCGTACAGCAGCTTTTGCAGCTTGAGTCGTCCGGTCACTCGATCTCTCCGGGACGGTTTGACCAGTATATGTATCCTTATTACCGCAGAGATATAGAGGAAGGCAGACTGACAAGGGAGTTTGCGCAGGAGCTGATCGACTGTATCTGGGTGAAGTTAAACGATCTGAATAAATGCCGTGATGCGGACAGTGCGAAAGGATTTGCAGGCTACAGCCTGTTTCAGAATCTGATCGTCGGCGGGCAGGATGCGCATGGCAGAGACGTCACAAACGATCTGTCATTTATGTGTATCGAGGCATCGTTCCATGTATTTTTGCCGCAGCCGTCGTTGTCCATCCGCGTATGGAACGGTTCGCCGCAGGAGCTTTTGATACGGGCGGCAGAATTGACAAGAACGGGAATCGGACTTCCGGCTTACTACAATGACGAAGTGATCATACCGTCGCTTATGAGCCGGGGACTGACGCTTGAGGATGCCAGAACCTATAATATCATCGGGTGCGTCGAGCCACAGAAAGCGGGAAAGACAAACGGCTGGCATGACGCGGCATTCTTTAATATGTGCCGTCCGCTGGAGCTTGTGTTCAGCAACGGTATGGACTGCGGAGAGCAGGTTGGACCAAGAACGGGACGCGTCGAGGAGATGCAGACGTTTGAGGAAGTTTATGATGCGTACAAAAAACAGATGGATTACTTTATCTCGCTGTTGGTCAACGCAGACAACGCCATCGATCAGGCACATGCAGAGCGCGCGCCGCTGCCGTTTCTGGCAAGTATGGTGGACGACTGCATCAAGCGGGGCAGGACGTGTGAGCAGGGCGGCTGTGTCTACAACTTTACCGGACCGCAGGGCTTTGGAATCGCAAACGTAGCAGATTCCCTGTATGCGATCAAACGGCTTGTGTACGAGGAGAAGAAGGTCTCCATGGCGGAATATAAAAATGCGCTGCTGTTTAATTACGGAAAAGATGTAAAGCATCCGCTTGTCGTGGCACAGGTGGCAGGTATGGTGGCAGACGAGCTTACAAAGCAGGGGATCACACCGGAGGTCGGTGCAGTCGCGGCTGCGGCAGGACAGATCATCGCACAGGCAGCCACGCCGGAGAGCCGCAGCAAATATCAGAGATTACTTGATCTGATCGAGGAAGTGCCGAAGTTTGGAAACGACGAGGAGGAGGTCGATCTCTTTGCGAGGGACGCTGCTTATATTTATACAAAGCCGTTATTAAATTATCGAAACCCGCGCGGCGGTATCTTTCAGGCGGGACTTTATCCGGTATCTGCAAATGTGCCTCTGGGAGCACAGACCGGAGCGACGCCGGACGGCAGACTTGCGGGAGTTCCGGTGGCGGACGGCGTATCACCCACGGCAGGAGCGGACGTCAATGGACCAACGGCGGCAGCCAATTCCGTATCGGTGCTGGATCACGGTATTGCCTCAAACGGAACGCTGTTTAATCAGAAATTCCATCCGTCGGCATTGAGCGGCACAGACGGACTTCACAATTTCGTGAGCCTGATCCGCACTTATTTTGACCAGAAGGGAAGCCATATGCAGTTTAATGTTGTGTCAAAGGACACACTGCTGGATGCACAGAAGCACCCGGAGAATTACAAGCATCTTGTCGTGCGTGTGGCAGGCTACAGCGCCCTGTTTACAACACTTTCCAAGAGCCTTCAGGATGACATCATAAGACGGACCGAGCAGGGCTTTTAAGAGGTGCTTGCCATGGATGATTTGTTACATATAAAGGGACGGATTTTTGATATTCAGCGCTATTCCATTCATGATGGAACAGGCATCCGCACGATCGTATTTTTAAAGGGCTGTGTGCTGCGGTGTCTCTGGTGCTGCAATCCCGAATCGCAGGAATTTGGGATAGAGACGATGCTGGTGGACGGAAAGCCAAAGATTATGGGCAGGGACGTGACGGTAGAGGAAGTCATGGAGACGGTTGAAAAGGATCGCAATTACTATCGCAAAAGCGGCGGGGGCTTGACGCTTTCCGGCGGAGAGAGCCTCTGTCAGCCGAAGTTTGCCGCGGCGCTGCTTCAGACGGCAAAAGAGCGGGGGATCGGCACGGCGATGGAGAGTATGGGATGTGCGCCCTATGAGGTGATCGCGCAGCTTCTGCCGTGGCTTGACACATACCTGCTTGACATTAAGCATATGAATCCCGAAAAGCACAGGAAGTTTACCGGAAAAAGCAACGAGCTGATGCTTGCGAATGCAAGGAAGATCGCAGAATCCGGGATGACGGAGCTGGTGATCCGCGTTCCGGTCGTACCAACCTTTAACGATACGCCGGAGGAAATCGCACAGATCGCCCGATTTTCGGATAAGCTTTGTGGTGTAAGGAAAATCCATCTTCTTCCGTATCACAGACTGGGACAGGATAAGTATGAGAGACTTTCCAGAGAGTATGCCCTAAAGGATTTGCTACCGCCGGAGACAGAGCATATGCAGATGTTAAAAAAGACGGTGGAGAGCGTATCACGGCTGGAATGCCGGATTGGAGGATGAGGCATTGGACGTAAGGATGATAGACAATGGCATGAGAATCATACAGGAGAGTGTTCCGGGGCGTCAGGTGACGCTGGCACACATTATCGCAAGTCCTGATCAGACACTTTATGAAAAGCTTGGCTTAGATCCGCGGCTTGACTATGAGAAGGGTGCGATCGGCGTTGTGACGGTCACTCCTTCCGAGACGGCGATCATCATGGCGGATATTGCAATGAAAGCAAGCGGGATCACGCTTGGATTTGTGGATCGGTTCAGCGGTTCTCTCATTCTCACGGGCACTGTCAGCGAGGCGGAGGCAGCGACAGAGGCGATGCTTGACTATGTCGAAGAAAAATTAGGTTACACGGTCTGCCCCATCACAAAGACATGAAAAAGCTGATCTTGATGGGAAGAAGTCAGGCGGGAAAGACGACGCTGACACAGGCGCTGCGTGGTGAGGAGATCCATTATCATAAGACGCAGTATGTGTCAAATTATGAAAGTGTGATCGATACGCCGGGGGAATATGCACAGAGCCACAGGCTTGGAAAAGCATTGGCGCTCTACACCTATGAAGCGGACGTTGTGGGAATCCTTGTGGCGGCAAACGAGCCGTATTCGCTGTTTCCGCCGAATGTGACTTCACAGGCGAACCGTGACTGCATTGGGATCGTGACAAAGATCGACCTGCCAAATGCCAATATTCCACAGGCAGACAGATGGCTTGAGATTGCAGGCTGCAAGCATATTTTTCATGTAAATTCCAAAGAGGGGATCGGGGTCGCTGAAATCCTTGCGTATCTGCAGGAGGATGACGACAAAACAGGTGAGCAATAGCCGTTCGGACGATTCCGGTCAGAGGACGGCAATCAAAATAAAGACACATATTTTTCAGGAGGAACGATACTATGGTAAATGAAATGGAAATCAAAAAACAGATTTGTGAGATTGGCAGAAGAATCTATAACCGCAACATGGTGGCAGCCAACGATGGAAACATCTCTGTGAAGCTGAACGATCATGAGTTTTTGTGCACGCCGACAGGCGTATCAAAGGGCTTTATGACGCCGGAGTATATCTGTAAGGTAGACGAGAACGGAGACGTGATTCAGGCAAATAAAGGCTTTAAGCCGTCCTCAGAGATTAAGATGCATATGCGTGTTTATCAGAAGCGTCCCGACATTGGTTCGGTGGTACATGCACACCCGACCTATGCAACGGCGTTTGCGATCGCCGGAATCCCGCTGACACAGCCGATCATGCCGGAGGCAGTCATCTCACTTGGCTGCGTACCGATCGCAGAGTACGGCACTCCTTCTACGATGGAGATTCCGGACAATCTGGAGAAATATCTTCCGTACTTTGATGCGGTTCTGCTGGAGAACCACGGGGCATTGGCATGGAGCACCGATCTTCTGGCAGCTTACCACAAAATGGAGGGACTTGAGTTTTACGCGGAGCTTCTCTATAAGTCCAAAATGCTTGGAGGACCAAAGGAGTTTGATAAGGCTAATATCAAAAAGCTCTATGAGATCCGCCGCAAATTCGGACTTCCGGGCAAGCATCCGGCAAACATCTGCTTAAACAAAGACGGAGACAATTGCCATAACTGCACTGCCTGCGGGACAGAGGAATATAAGAATATGCCGGGCTATGAATATAATTTTGGCTGTGACTGCGGCAGTGAGAGCGTACATACCAATACAAACGCCTCCAATGCAAACGGAACGGTGGATGCTGCGATGATCGCCGAGATTGTAAAGAGAGTGATCGCCGAGATGAAATAGGAGCTTCAGCCGGGAGCTTTGCGCCGTGGTCTCACAAATTCAAATCGCTTTGGAATGGAGATTTTTATGAAACAGCAGGAAATGGAAGTCATAGTGCGAAGGGTGCTCAACGAGCTTGGCACAGGGGTTGCGATGAGTTTAAAGCTGGCAACCGGGCTGATCGCGCAGACAGAAGCAAAGGCGCAGGAGCTTGGCGTCCATGCCGTCATTGCAGTATCGGATGCCTCCGGCAGACCGGTGGCGGTACATTGTATGGACGGGGCATATATTGGCAGCTACGATGTGGCGTTAAATAAAACCTATACGGCAGTGGCATTTCAGATGCCCACCGACCGGCTCGCAGCTCTTGCAGCGCCGGGAGGAGAGCTGTATGGCGTCCAGAATACCAACGATGGAAAAATTGTTATTTTTGGCGGCGGTGAGCCTCTTTATCTGGGGGATGTGATGATAGGGGCGATTGGCGTCAGCGGCGGAACAGCCGAGCAGGATACGCTGCTTGGCAGGTATGCAAAAAATAAATTAAAGGATGTGATAGCTTGGAAATGACAGAGAGCCAGATCAGAAATATTGTCGGGGAGGTTATGGCAAAAATGCAGCTAAGCGCCGGCACGGGCGGTATGCACGGCGTATTTTCTGATATGGATACGGCGATTGAAAAGGCAAAGGAAGCGCAAAGGCAGATACGCGTCATGTCGATGGATCAGAGAGAGAAGATCATCACAAGGATGCGTGAAAAGATTAAGGAGAATGCCGAGACGCTGGCACGCATGGGTGTTGAGGAGACCGGCATGGGAAATGTCGGAGACAAGATTTTAAAGCATCTGCTCGTGGCGGAAAAGACGCCGGGCACAGAGGATATTATGACGACGGCATGGTCGGGCGACAGAGGCTTGACGCTTGTTGAGATGGGACCGTTTGGGGTTATCGGCGCGATCACCCCTTGCACCAATCCGAGTGAGACCGTACTCTGCAACACGATGGGAATGCTGGCGGGCGGAAACACAGTCGTGTTTCATCCGCATCCGCAGGCGATCCGCACCTCCATCTGCGCGGTTAATCTGTTAAATGAGGCATCGCTTGAGGCGGGCGGACCGGACAACATCGCGTGCACGGTCAGCGAGCCGACGCTTGCGACAAGTGATGTGATGATGAAGCATAAGGATATACCGCTTCTCGTTGCAACCGGAGGACCGGGCGTTGTGACAGCCGTCTTATCCAGCGGCAAGCGGGGCATCGGTGCGGGGGCAGGCAATCCTCCGGCGCTCGTCGATGAGACGGCTGACATCCGCAAGGCGGCGGAGGATATTATAAACGGATGCACGTTCGACAACAATCTTCCATGTATTGCGGAGAAGGAGGTCGTTGCAGTGGACGCGATCTGCGATGAGCTGATGCGTTATATGACACAGGAGCAGGGATGTTATCTGGCGTCGGAGGAGGTACAGCAGAGACTGATCGCCACGGTTATGAACGAAAAGGGCGCCCTAAACCGCCAATGTGTCGGAAGGAGCGCAAAGGCGCTGCTTGCGATGGTAGGCGTGACAGTTCCCGATAATATCCGCTGCATTATCTTTGAGGGAAAAAAGGAGCATCCGCTGATCAAGGAGGAGCTGATGATGCCGATCCTCGGCATCGTGCGGGCAGGAGATTTTCGGGAAGCAGTAGAGCAGGCAGTCTGGCTGGAACACGGAAACCGTCATTCCGCACACATTCATTCTAAGAATGTAGACCGCATCACAGAATATGCAAGAGCGATGGACACGGCGATCCTTGTAAAGAACGGTCCGTCCTATGCGGCGCTTGGCTTTGGCGGAGAAGGCTTTGCGACCTTTACGATTGCAAGCCGCACCGGAGAGGGCTTAACGAGTGCATCGACGTTTACGAAGCGCAGACGCTGTACGATGTCAGACAGCTTGTGTATCCGCTAGAATATGACAGAAAGAAAATGTGGAGGTGAAGTGGCATGGAAGTAAATGCTTCTTGTGTGGAAGAAATTGTAAAGCAGGTGCTGGATAATCTTTCGGGAACTGCGTCATATCAGACTTCCGTTGGAACGGGTGAGATTCCAAAGACGGCGCATGTTGCGATGCTCACATCCTTGGAGCATTTTGAGATTCGGGAATATCCGATGCCGGAAGTCGGCGATAACGATATTCTCGTCAGGGTAGAGGGATGCGGCATTTGCGGAACAGACGCGCACGAGTTTAAGCGCGATCCGTTCGGATTGATTCCGGTAGCGCTCGGACATGAGGGGACGGGCGAGATCGTGAAAATGGGAAAGAATGTCACAAGAGACAGCGCCGGAAAGCCGGTGAGGGTAGGCGATAAAATCGTCACCTGTATGATCTTTAAAGATAATCCCGACATCACGATGTTTGATTTGAACAAGCAGAATGTCGGGGGCGCAGACGTCTACGGACTGCTGCCGGATGATAAGGTGCACTTAAACGGATGGTTTGCGGATTACATATTGATCAGAGGAGGTTCGACGTTCTTTAATGTCAGCGAGCTTGATCTGGATTCCCGTATTTTGATCGAGCCGTGCGCCGTGCTCATCCATGCAGTCGAGCGGGCAAAGACAACGGGGATTTTAAGATTTAACAGCCGGGTTGTCGTGCAGGGCTTGGGACCGATCGGATTGATCTGCATCGCGATCTTAAAGACGATGGGGATCGGGAATATCGTTGCGGTGGACGGAAACGAGGGAAGGCTCTCCTTTGCAAAGCGACTCGGCGCGTCCGGCAGCGTCAACTTTACCGATTTTCACGGGGCAGAGGAAATGGCGGAGGGAATCAAAAAGCAGTTTGACGGTCATCTGGCGGATTTCGCGTTCCAGTGCACCGGCTCTCCGGCAGGACACAGCAATATCTATAAGTTTATCCGAAACGGCGGAGGACTTTGTGAGCTTGGATTTTTCATCAATGGCGGAGATGCGACGATCAACCCGCATTTTGATATTTGCGCAAAGGAGATTACGACAGTCGGAAGCTGGGTTTATACGCTGAGAGACTATGCGACCACCTTTGACTTTTTAAAGAGCGCAAAGGCGATCGGACTTCCGCTTGCAGAGCTGATCACCGATAAATATCCGCTTAGCAGGATCAATGAGGCATATCAGAAGAATCTTGCGATGACAGGCTTAAAGATTGCCGTTTTGCCTGACTAGTGAACGAGACAGTACACTAGGTGAGGCAAAAAGAAGGAGGAAGCTAAGATGGATGAAAGAGCAGTAGGGATTCTGGAGGTGTTTGGTCTGTGTACCGCCTTTCTGGCGGCAGACGCCGGATGTAAGGCGGCAGATGTGACGCTTGAGCCGTTTGACAAAAATAAGCCTGCGAATGCGGATGCACTGCCGGTGCCGCTGCTGGTAACCATTAAGTTCCGCGGAAGCGTGGAGGACGTGACGGAAGCGGTGGAGGCAGGAAAGGCAATGGCGGAATCGCTGACGGGAGTGGTACAGAGCCACATTATTCCAAGACCGTCACAGGATACATTAAAAATGCTTGGCATCTGCGCATTTGACGTAGACTAAAAAATAAAATTTGCAAGCCGGGAAAAGGCAGAAAGAGAGGAAGTAAAATGGCACAGGAAGCATTGGGAATGGTAGAGACAAGAGGACTTACGGCAGCGATCGAGGCAGCGGACGCAATGACAAAGTCGGCGGAGGTATCTTTGGTTGGAACAGAAAAGATCGGATCGGGACTTGTCACTGTTATGGTGCGCGGCGATGTCGGAGCAGTGAAGGCATCCGTGGAATCCGGTGCGGCAGCGGCAAGCCGTCTCGGAGAGCTTGTGGCACAGCATGTCATTCCGAGACCGCACACGGATGTGGAGAAGATCCTTCCGGGATTCCCGCAGGGCAAATAAGCTATGGGGAGCTCATATGGGTTGATCGAGGTTTCCGGCGTTGTTGCCGCAGTTGATTCCTTAGACGCGATGTGCAAGGCGTCAGACGTTTCTCTTGTCACATGGGAGCGTAAGCTTGGAGGAAGACTGGTAACGATCATCGTTGAGGGAGCTGTCTCGGATGTGAAGGCAGCCGTTGAGGCGGCAACTGACATCTGTACAAAGAATCGTCATATTCTGGCGTCCTCCGGTGTGATTGCATCGCCGTGCGAGGAGATTCGGCGGATGGTGGAAAGAAGTGCGAGCAGACTGAAAAAGGACAGCGCGAAGGCAGAGCCTAAGGAAGCGAAAGTGCCGGAGACAGCAGCAGAGCCTAAGGAAGTAAAAGTGCCGGAGACAGCAGCAGAGCCTAAGGAAGCGAAAGCGCCGGAGACAGCAGACATCACGGAACAGATCACGGAAAAAAAGAAAAGCAGAACGAGAAAACAGGAAAATGACCACAAAAAATAAGGGGGAAGCATTATGGCACAGGAAGCATTAGGAATGGTGGAAACAAGAGGACTTACGGCAGCGATCGAGGCAGCGGACACGATGTGTAAGGCGGCAAACGTGACACTGGTTGGAACGGAGAAGATTGGTTCCGGTCTGGTGACGATCATGGTGCGCGGCGACGTCGGTGCAGTAAAATCAGCCGTAGAAGCAGGCGCAGCGAATGCAGAGAGACTTGGCGAGCTTGTAGCGCAGCATGTGATTCCAAGACCGCATACGGATGTGGAGGGAATCCTTCCGAAAATCAAATAATTGCGTTGTTTGCACTGCCGTCTGAAACTTCCGGGAATTTTGGGCAGCAGTGCTTTTTGATGACATAGGCAATTGCTCCGCAATCCTATGTCATCAAAACACACTTCGTGTGAGGATGCGCACTCGCATGAGAGGAAGTATTGCTTCGCAATCATGCGAGGCGCGGCAAAAGTGTGCTTCCTTTACAGTTTATTGGGGCGCGAGAGTGTGTGAAGCACACTTTTGTTATAGGAGAACGGTAGGTGAAAAATTTGGAAAGAAATGAAATCGAAGCGCTGACACGGATGGTACTTGCAAGTATGCAAAAGGAGAGAGACAGAGGAGACGGATTTTTGGTTCCGGTCGGCGTGAGCGCCAGACATATCCACCTGACACAGGAGGATGTGGAAACTCTTTTTGGCACTGGCTATCAATTAACAAAAAAGAAGGAGCTGATGGGCGGACAGTTTGCGGCGAATGAATGCTGCACGATTGTCGGTCTGAAATTGAGAGCGATCGAGAATGTCAGGGTATTGGGTCCTGTCCGCAGCGCAACACAGGTGGAGATCAGCACGACGGATGCCAGAAAGCTTGGGATCAGCGTTCCGGTACGAGAATCCGGGGACATTGAGGCATCTGCGCCAATCGCGATCGTGGGACCTAAGGGAGCGGTTTACTGTAAGGAAGGCTGTATTGTTGCGGCAAGGCATATCCATATGTCGCCAAAGGATGCCGCAGCCTGCGGCGTCAGCGATGGAGATCGTGTGAGCGTGCGTGTGGAAAATGAGCGCGGCACAATGTTTGAGCATGTAAAGATCCGCGTGGATGAAAGCTTTACGCTGGAGATGCACATTGATACGGATGAGGCAAATGCCAGCGACATCAAATGCGGAGATATGGCGGTAATCGTAAAAGCGTAGAACAGAAGGAGAGTAGTCTCGGAAACACAATGCATAAAGGATGAGATTTTTGCATACAGGGCGG
>URJS01000030.1 GCA_900548205.1 uncultured Roseburia sp.
TTAAAATCATTGATGATAGCGTCTCCATTTTTTTCAAGTGCGGTGATCACCTGCGCAATTTCCGCGTTGAGCGCGTCATTTCTCTCTGTGGTACTGCTGTAGGTACCGTTATCCTCAAGCGTAATTGAATAGGACAATTCGTTGTATGCCAAAAGCTTTCCGTTTCTGTCATAAATATTGCCGCGGGTACTGTTTAGCGTCCGCTCCTTCACAATCTTTAGTGTGTAATTATTTTGATATTCTTCTCCGCTTATGATCTGTAAATAAAACATCCGCCACAGCAGGATCGAGAAAAGGATCACCATAAGAATTCCCGCAACCGCAAGGCGTGATTTTTTTAACAGCCGGAAAAATCCTTTTATATTTTCAACCAAATTTACTTGCACTCCTTTTTTCAATGATTTCCAGTCTCTGATTGAGCTTTAAGATGATCACATACAAAAAAATCGTAATCAGCATCGTATAGACAAGCTCCGGCAGGATGATATGCAAAAAATAGTACTGGAAATCAAAACGACCGCGAAACAGAAACAGAAAAAAGTAAATCAGCAGATTGCAGCTTAGATCGCTTCCCGCGATCAAAAGCATCGGCAGCTTCACATCCTCAGGATAGAACATCTTGCGGAAATAACCGTTAAAATAACCGATATACATATAGAGCAGGGCATGAACACCTACCATACCGCCGCCGAACAGGTCCATGATCAGCCCTGCCGTAAAGCCAATGTAAATTCCCTCTTTCTTTCCGCGCATAAAGCCAAATGCCGCCACTGCAATGATCATCAGATTCGGTGAGATGGACGCAAATGCAAGCGCCTGAAACAGAGTCGTCTGAAGCAGATAGCATATTATTAAAATCATAAAAACAGTCAATTTTCTTCTCATACTGCCTAGTTGTTCTCCGTATGCTGTTTCTTGTCAAGGATCACCAATACTTCCTCGATATGCTCAAAATCAACGGCCGGCGTAATCGTTCCCGATTTCGTCAGATTATTGACGTCTGTCTCCATCGCGCTGATATAGCCGATCAAAATCCCCTGCTGGTATTGATCGGAAATATACGAGGTTACGATCGGATCACCGATCTGCACCTGATTATCGCCGTCGTTTAGATTGGAAAATTCGATCACCATATTTTCATTCATATTCTTAAGACTTCCGTTGACGATCAGATTATCGGAGGTCGTCGTGACCATGCCGCTCACCTTTGCCGTATCATTGATGATAGAGGAAACAACCGCGTAATTTGCGCCGACCTCCGTCACAATACCGACAAGCCCGCTTCCGGCAATCACATTCATGTCGACGTCAATGCCGTCGTTTGTTCCCTTATTAATAGTAAAGGTGGAGAACCAGTTGCTCCCGTCCTTGCCGATCACATTTGCCGCAACCTTTTCATAGCTTGGATATTTCTGATCCAGTTCCAATAATTCGCGCAGATTCTCAAGCTCGTACTGCTCAAGATTTGTCGTGTTTAATTCTGCGGTCAGCTCATCCACCTGCTGCTTCAAAAGCGCGTTTTCCTCCATGACGTCATGGAGATTCTTAAACTTCTCCGCCTGATCGGTCATCCATGTGCCCACGGTATTAATACCCTCCTGCATAGGAATGAACACATAGCCTGCCGCCGCATGCAGCGGACCGCCGGAGATCTGGAAGGTAAAGCTCACCAGAATACCAACGACACAGGCTCCCGTTAAAATGATCAGTATATACTTTGGTGGAAGAACAAATTTGGATTTTCGTTTCATATTTTCCTCTATAACAATATCTTACTTTTCATGCTGTATGCAAGATGCTTGAATTTGCTGTCTGAAACAATCTTTAACAGTCCGCGCACCACGCATTCCTCCGGCTCCTCGCAGGTATTAATGCGAATACCGGTAATCTCAGCAAACAGCTCGTCCAGATCATGGATCTGCGAGCTTCCTCCAGTGATATAGATACCCGAATGAATAATATCCTTTGCCAGCTCGGGCGGCGTCTTCTCCAAAATCATTTTGATAGAATTACAGATATTATTCAGATTATCCTTGATAGCGTCATAGATGACCGCTCCGGACATTTCAAGCTCGATCGGAAGTCCGCTTACAACATCGCGCCCCGCGACGATCATGGTATCTTCCCTGCCGGGAACACCGGAGCCCAGACGCTCCTTTAAGCTCTGCGCTGTTTTCTGACCGATGACAAGATTATACTTACGCTTCACATAGGTGATGATCGATTCATCGATCTTATTGCCGCCGGAGGGAAGCAGCGCGCTTAAGACAAGTCCTCCCAGCGAGATCACAGAAATCTCTGTCGTGTCCGCTCCGATGTCAACGATCATGATACCTGTCGGCTGATTAACGTCGAGCCCAAGACCCACGGCGTCCGCGATCGGCTTCGCGCACAAAAGCACGGTCTTTGGCTTCAGACGGCTCTTATAGAACATATCGTAAAACGCCTTCTTCTCAAGCTCCGTAATATCTGTCGGCACTGCAACGATAAATTCCGCGCCGCGCAGCTTTCCCTTTGCATGCTTCTCAAGATAAATCTGAAGCATCGACTGCAGATTATTGAAATCCGCAATGACGCCCCCCGCAACCGGGAAAGTGACCTGAATCGTCTCCGGCGCTTTCTCATACATAGCATAGGCATTATCTCCATACGCGTAGATCTGATCTTTATTGATCAGCGCGATCGTATTTTTCTCATTTAAGATTTTATTGGACGCCTTGCAGTAAATCTTCATATTGCAGGTGCCAAGATCAATCCCATACACGTTATTTGTCATCGTTCTCTCCCTCAACATAAAATTCTTTTGTGTTCCCGATAGCTGTAATACGACTGATCTCCCAGTATAATATGGTCGATCAGCGGTATCTCAAGCAAACACCCGCATTCCCTCACGCGCTCTGTCACTGCATCGTCCTGTACGGACGGCTGTGCGCTGCCGCTTGGGTGATTGTGCAGCAAAACGATCTGCACGGCACGGAAACGAAGTGCGGCGAGAAATATCTCCCGCGGCGAAACCGGAGTCTGCGTAATGCTCCCGATAGATACCGTCGCCTCCGAAAGCAGGCGGCAGCGGCTGTCAAAAAATAAAACAACAAGACGCTCCTGCTTCTCATGGCGCATACGCTCCATATAATAATCAGCAATCGTCTGCGGATGGTTCATGGAAAGGCTGTCCTGATAGCGCGTTTTTGCAATACGCTTGGAAAGCTCCGCCGCACATTTTAACTGGATCGCCTTCACCGTACCGATGCCGTGGACCTGTTTCATCTCCTCAAAAGAAAGCTCGTACAAATTCAACAGATTCCGGCTTCCCTGCGTCAAAAAATCCTGCGCAACCTCGAGCGCCTTCTTCCCCTGCGTGCCCGAACGGATGATCACCGCCAAAAGCTCCGCATCGCTTAACGCCTCCGCGCCCGATTCCAGAAACTTCTCATATGGCTTCTCGGAATCCGGCAGCTGCTTCATGCTCGTAAAATTTTGCTCCATATTCTTCTGCTTACTCTCCCCGGAAGTAGAATCCTAATCCTCATTTATTTATCAACCTGTAAATAAACAGAAATCTACACCTTATTCTAACATAATCACTCCAGCTTCACAAGATTGCGTTCCTTAAGTTTTTGTAAAGATTTCAGGATACCGAATTTTGCATGATACCACGTCAGACCGCCCTGAAAATATGCTGCATACGGCGGTTTGATCGGTCCGTCTGCCGAGAGCTCGATCGACGAGCCCTGCACAAAAGCGCCCGCAGCCATGATCACATCACTGTCATACCCCGGCATTGCCCACGGCTCCGGCGTTACATAGCTGTCGACCGGAGCCGCCGCCTGGATCCCCTCGCAAAACGCAATGAGCGCATCGGGATCATGAAAGGCAACTGCCTGTATAATATCGTGCCGGCTCTCCGTTCCGTTTGGAACCACCGCAAAGCCAAGCCTCTCGTAGATATTTGCCGCAAAAATCGCTCCCTTGAGCGCGCCTGCAACTACCGTCGGCGCAAGAAATAATCCCTGATAAAAGGACTGCATGATCCCAAGCGATGCGCCGACCTCCTTGCCAAGTCCCGGAGAGGTCAGGCGGTACGCCGCGTTTTCGACGCACTCCTTTTTCCCGACAATGTAGCCGCCGATCGGCGCAAGACCGCCGCCCGGATTTTTGATGAGGGAACCGACCATCATATCCGCGCCCACAGAAAGCGGCTCCCGCTCCTCCACAAATTCTCCGTAGCAGTTATCAACCATGCAGATGACCTCCGGCTTTAATTGCCTGATAAAGGAAATCAGCTCGCCGATACGCTCCACGGAAAGCGTTTTGCGCGTCGCATATCCCTTGGAGCGCTGGATCGTCACAAGCTTCGTCCGCTCATTGATCGCCGCCCGGATGCCCTCATAATCAAATGCACCGTCAGCCAGCAGATCCACCTGACGATAGGTAATGCCGTACTCCGCAAGCGATCCCTTTGACGGACGGATACCGATGACCTCCTCCAACGTATCATACGGCTTTCCGACCGGAGATAACAGTTCATCGCCCGGACGCAGATTTGCCATCAGCGCAAGGGCGAGCGCATGTGTTCCACAGGTGATCTGCGGACGGACCAGCGCATCCTCTCCGCCGAAGCAGGAGGCGTATACCTTTTCTAAGGTATCTCTGCCAAGATCATTGTAGCCGTAGCCGGACGTCATCTGAAAGCACTCTGCGCTCACACGATTTTCCTGCATCGCTCCAAGAACCTTTAGCTGGTTAAACTCCGCAATCCGGTCAATTTCATCAAACCGCTCCAAAAGCTCCTTTTCCACACGCATTCCGTAGGCGTATACCTCCTCCGAAATGCCAAGCTGTCTATATTGTTCCATCAGTCGCTGCTTCATCTTCTATGATTCCTTTCTCACCAAGTACCTTAAGCATTTTCTCTAAAATCTTTTTATCATCGTACTGATATTCCCGCTTATCAAGCCAGATCACCTCTCGCTCCCTGCGAAACCATGTCAACTGACGCTTGGCAAAATGTCTCGTCTCCTGCTTGATCGCGCAGACTGCCTCCGCAAGCGTCCGCTTTTCATCGAGATAGTCCAGCAGCTCCTTATAGCCAAGCCCCTGCATCGAGACTATCTCACGGCTGCAGCCCATTTCCTTTAGACTTCTTACCTCTCCGAGAAGTCCGCGCGCAAGCATCTCGTCGACACGCCTGTCGATGTTTTCATAAAGCTTTTCACGTTCATCGGTCAGGACGAAATAGGCAAAATCATAGGGAGAGGCTTTCTGCCGCTGCGTCTCGTTGTGCTCAGAAATGCGCCTTCCCGATAAATGGTAAAATTCCAGCGCCCGTATGATACGCTTTTTATTATTGGGATGGATTTCCTTGGCAGACCTTGGATCCACCTCCTTTAACAGTTGATGAAGATACGGCGTGCCGCGCTCCTCCCCGATTTCCGATAGCCTGCCGCGATATTCCTCATCACACGCCTGACTCGTAAAATCAATGTCATAGAGCAGCGCCTGTATATAAAATCCGGTTCCCCCGACAATCAGCGGGATTTTGCCGTCATCATAGATTTCTCTCAAATACTTTTTTGCCAATTCCACGAAGCGTACCACATGAAATTCCTCAAACGGCTCCAATTCATCAATCAGGTAATGCCTGATCCCCGCCATCTCCTGCGGCATGATCTTTGCCGAGCCAATATCCATATGCTTATAGACCTGCATGGAATCGGCAGAAATGATCGCCCCGTTTATTTTTTTTGCCAGCGCAAGAGAAAGCGCGGTTTTCCCGACTGCCGTCGGTCCTGTCAGAATTACCATCGGTTGTTTTTTCATGTCACACAATCCTTTTAAACTTCTTCTCAAGCTCGTATCTGCTCATCGAAATAATCGTCGGTCTGCCGTGCGGACAATGATATGGGTTCTCGATCGTAAGAAGCTCATCGATCAAGCGCTCCGCCTCTGTCACGCTCAAATGACTGCCGCCTTTTACTGCAGCCTTGCATGAGAGAGACGCTACCTTTTCCAGAATCTGCTCCGGCGCTTCTCTGCCGCTTGTATTCGCAAAGCTGTCCAAAAGCTCAAGAAACATGGTTTTTGCATCCACGCTCCCAAACTCTGCGGGAACTGCGTTGATCGCATATTCCTTGCCTCCGAACGCCGCGATCTCATAGCCGAACTGTTCCAGGTGACTGCCGTACCTTTGCAGGATTTCCTGCTCCCTAAGGTCAAGCGTTAAAATGATAGGCGGACTGATCGCCTGCGAAGAAAAATCCTGTGCCTGCACACGCGCCATTGTGCGCTCATAAAGCACCTTTTCGTGCGCTGCATGCTGGTCAATGATAAAAAGCTTGTCCTCGTACTCGATCAGCCAGTAAGTGCCAAATACCTGCCCGATGATGCGGTGGCATTTCGCGGCATCCTTCGTCAGAAACTCTTTGCTCTGCTCCGCCAAGGTCTGCTGCTCATAGACAATAGTCTCCTGCGTCGCTTTCTCTGCGGCTGCTTCTTGCTTTTTTTCATCTTTAAGTCCCCAAGCTTCGCCGTGGGCATCCTTCTTCCGGGACGCCTCATCCGTTTGATAGCTGCCTGCCTCGCAAAGAATATTGTCCTGTGCGTTTTGTTCCTGCCCGCCAAAGTCACCGAGCAGTTTCTCAAAGACTGCAAGATTTTCTGCCTGCCCCATCTGCCGGATCTTTGCAGCTGTCTCCCGCTTTTCCCCTGAATCCGGGCGTACCTGCTCTTGCAGCTTTGCGGAAGCTCCCTCCTTAGCTTTTTCTGCCAGAAGGCGGTCTCTGTCCGGATATTTCAGCTCATACGGGCTGTCCTTTGCCACAGACGCACGCAGCTTTTGAAGCTGCGATTTCTCAAACGGCTCCGGCGTATGTGATGCAATGGGCGCGCGCTGCGCCTCTTTCTTTTCCTCAATGGAAACCTCCGGGATAAATTCTTTATGCGTCAGGGCGTCTCTCACGATCTGACAGAGACTGCTGTACATTTCCTCCTTGTTGGCAAACCGAAGCTCCATCTTTGTCGGATGGACATTAACATCCAAAAGCTCCTGATCCACGGTAAAATACAGCACGCAAAACGGATACTGGTGCTGCATCAAAAACCCCTTATAGCCATCCTCGATCGCCTTTGAGAGAAGCGCGCTTTTGATATAGCGCCCGTTGATAAAATAACTCTCATAATTACGGTTGCCGCGGGATATGACAGGCTTTCCGAGAAAACCATGCACGGTAAACAGCTCATGCTCTGCATGTATCGGCAGGAGAGCCGCCGTAATATCCCTGCCGTAAATATGATAGATCATATCCTTTTCCTTGGAATTGCCCGAGGTATGAAGCTTTGTCTGCCCGTTGCTGATAAACTTAAATGAAATGTCAGGATGCGACAGCGCAAGCCGTTCCATCAGATCTCCGACATAATTTCCCTCGGTCTGCGCGCTTTTTAAAAATTTGCGCCGCGCCGGTATATTGTAAAAAAGGTTTCGCACAAGAAACGTCGTGCCGTCCGGTGCGCCAACCTCCTCGTTTTCTTTTTCCTTTGAGCCTTCGATGACATAGCGTGTGCCGGTCAGCTCCCCATAGGTCTTTGTGATCAGCTCTACCTGCGAGACTGCCGCAATGCTCGACAATGCCTCGCCCCGGAAGCCGAGCGAGCTGACATGGAGCAGATCCTCGATGCCTTGGATCTTGCTCGTCGAATGACGCAAAAAAGCGAGCGGCACCTGCTCCCTTGCAATGCCGCAGCCATTATCGGTAATGCGGATCAAAGAAATGCCGCCCTCCTTGATCTCCACAGTCACTGCGGTCGCCTTTGCGTCGATCGCATTTTCCACCAGCTCCTTGACCACGGAGGAAGGCCGCTCTACAACCTCCCCCGCCGCGATCTTATCAATTGTCTCCTGACTTAATAATGTAATCTGAGGCATGATTCCTCCTCTTTACCAACGGTTTTTCACTTTGTTTTGCAGTTCATATAATTTATTGAGCGCCTCGACCGGCGTTAAATTTCCCACATCGACGCTGCGCAGTTCCTTGATAATATCATCGTCTCTGACCGTATCAAACAAGGACATCTGCGTCAGATCGACCTCGTCCAGCCGCTCCTTTTTCTTTTTGCCGGACGTTCCCGTATTGACCTCGATACTGCGCGCGACGGCGGCAATATCGTTTGCGAGCAGTTCATCCGAAATCTCCTTGGCACGCGCAATGACAGATTCCGGCACCCCCGCCAGCTTGGCGACCTGGATGCCGTAGCTTCTGTCTGCGCCGCCGCCTACGATTTTGCGCAGAAACACAATATCGTCGCCTTTTTCCTTGACTGCAATGCAGTAATTGTTGACGTTGCCAAGCTTTCCCTCAAGCTCCGTGAGCTCATGATAGTGCGTTGCAAATAAAGTCTTTGCGCCAAGGAACTTCGGATTACTGATATGCTCAACGACTGCCCACGCAATGCTAAGACCGTCGAACGTACTCGTTCCTCTGCCGATCTCATCAAGGATGAGCAGTGAATCTGAAGTCGCATTGCGCAGAATGTTCGCCACCTCATTCATCTCTACCATAAAGGTGCTCTGTCCGCTTGCGAGATCATCCGACGCTCCGACGCGCGTAAAAATACGGTCGACGATCCCGATATTTGCAGAGGCTGCAGGAACATAGCTTCCAATCTGCGCCATCAGCACGATCAGGGCGGTCTGCCTCATATACGTTGATTTTCCTGCCATATTCGGCCCTGTAATGATTGAAATCCTGTGATTGTCATTATCCAGATATGTATCATTATCAATAAAGAGATCATTGTGGATCATCTTTTCCACGACCGGATGACGACCGCCCTTGATGTCAATGACGCCGTTTTCATTGATCGTCGGACAGCAGTAATTATTTTGATCCGCCACAAGTGCAAGCGAGGCAAACACGTCAAGTCCTGCGATCGCCTTTGCCGTTCTTTGAATGCGCACGACCTCCGTGGCGATCTTTCCCCGCACCTCGCAGAATAAGTCGTACTCTAAGGTGACAAGCTTATCCTCCGCGCCAAGGATCATATCCTCAAGCTCCTTGAGCTCCGGCGTGATATAGCGCTCCGCATTGGCAAGCGTCTGTTTGCGCAAAAAATAATCAGGTACCAGCTCCTTGTAGGAATTCGTGACCTCCAGATAATAGCCAAAGATCTTATTGTACTTGACCCGCAGATTTTTGATGCCCGTTTTCTCCCGCTCCTTTTCCTCAAGCTCTGCAAGCCACTGCTTGCCCTCCGTCTTGGCATGGCGGTACTTATCAATCTCCTCGTTGCAGCCCTCCTTAATGATCCCTCCTTCACGAACGGAAATCGGCGGCTCCTCCACGATCGCGGAATCAATGAGATCGTAAAGCTCCTCCAGGGTATCCAGATTGTTTCGGATACCGCTTAAAAGCTCCCCATCAAACTCCTCCAAAAGCGCCCGGATCGGCGGGAGCATCTTAAGGGAGTTGCGGAAAGAGATCAGGTCGCGCGGATTTGCCGTCATATAGGTAACTCTTGTGATCAGACGCTCTAAATCATAAATCGGATTTAGGTACTCCCGCAGCTCCTCGCGTGTGATGACATTTTCATTCAGCTCCCGGATCGCCTCCTGACGGCTTTTGATCTGCTCTGCCTCGATCAGCGGCTGCTCCACATAAGCGCGCAGAAGTCTTGCGCCCATCGCCGTCTTTGTCTTATCCAGCACCCAAAGAAGCGAACCTCGTTTCTGCTTCTCGCGCAGCGTCTCGACAAGCTCCAGATTTCTTCTCGTCGAGCTGTCGATGATCATGTATCTTCCGGTCGCATAGGGATGAATGGAGGAAATATTGCCAAGATCATTTTTCTGCGTCTCATAAAGGTATTTTAGGAGAGCGCCGGACGCGATCGTGCCGCAGCTGTAATCGGAAAGCCCCAGTGCGCCGAGACTTTTCACCTTAAAATGACCAAGCAGGGTATTCTCCGCCAGTTCATCTCCAAAATACCACATGTCCAATGCATAAATTGTAATCTTAAGTCGATGACGCATATCTTCTATATCCACGCCGCTCATATAAAAGCTTTCGTTGCATATAATTTCAGATGGAGCAAATTTATTGATCTCATCCATGAGCTTTCGCTCCGCATCGACCTCCGTCACATAGAAATCCCCGGTCGAGACGTCGGCGATCGAAATCCCGTATTTATCCGCCAGATAGACGATACACATGATATAATTGTTCTTCGTCTCATCAAGCGCCTGCATATCAAGATTTGTTCCCGGCGTAACGATGCGGATGACCTCACGCTTTACCAGTCCTCTTGCCGTTTTAGGGTCCTCCACCTGCTCACAAATAGCGACCTTGTACCCCTTTGCAACAAGCTTATTCAAATAGGATTCCGCCGCATGAAACGGCACGCCGCACATGGGCGCGCGCTCCTCCATACCGCACTGCTTTCCGGTCAAGGTCAGCTCAAGCTCCTTTGACGCAGTGATCGCATCGTCAAAAAACATCTCATAAAAGTCGCCGAGCCTGTAAAAAAGAATGCAGTCCTTGTAATCTTCTTTTGTCTGCAGATATTGCTGCATCATTGGTGTATATTCTGCCACGTATTTTCCCTCTGTTTCTAGTTCTGTTTACTTTTCAAAATTGCCTCTGCGACCTTTAGCCCATCCATCGCCGCCGAGAGAATCCCTCCGGCATAGCCCGCTCCCTCTCCGCACGGATAGACGCCGCCTACCGCCGCCTCAAAAGACTCGTTTCTCGGAATACGCACCGGCGAGGACGTGCGGCTCTCTACTCCCGATAAAATCGCATCCGTTCTGTCAAATTCCGGAAGCGCGCGCGCAAACACATGCATTCCCTCGATCAGTGATTCCTCCAATTCCGCAGGAAGAAGCCCGCGCAGATTCACAAACTGACGCGCCCCCTTCGTCTCACTCGCAAACCCGCCGTAGGAAGCAGACGTTCGGTTCACGCAATAATCGCCGAATAGTTGCTGCGGAATCGCTCCATTGGCAAGCGCGTATGCCCGCTCCTCTAACTGCTCCTGAAAACGCACGCCCGAAAGCGCGTCCTTGCCGTCAAAATCCTCCGGCGTTACGGAGACGATAATGGCGCTGTTCGCATTTGACGCATCTCTGCCGGAATAGCTCATGCCGTTTACCGCAAGACGACGTTCCTCAGAGGATGCGTTGACGACATAACCGCCCGGACACATACAAAAGGAATAGACGCCCCTTCCGCTTGTCAGATTTGCCGTGACCTTATAGGGAGCGGCGGGCAGCCTGTCTGCATAAGTCTCTCCGTATTGCTGTAAATTGATCATGTGCTGAGGATGCTCCACACGAAAGCCGACGGCAAATGACTTCGGCGTCATGCAAAGCTCCCCCTTTTGATCGAGCATACGAAAGGTATCACGGGCGCTGTGCCCGATCGCGAATACCACATGGCTGACCGGGATCCATTCCATGTGATTTAACTCTACCGCGGCAACATGCCCCGCCTCCTGCCTGTAATCGGTCAGACAGGTCTCAAAGAGGAACCGCGCGCCCGCCTCCTCCATAAATGTGCGCATGGAAAGCACGACATCCGAGAGAATGTCGGTGCCGATATGCGGCTTATGTTCATATAAAATGTGCTCCGGAGCGCCAAACCTTACAAGCGTCTCCAGCACAAAGCGATTCCTGCCGGCAGGGTCCTTCACGAGCGTGTTTAATTTTCCGTCCGAAAATGTTCCTGCGCCGCCCTCGCCAAACTGTACATTCGATCCTGGATCAAGCACGCCGGTCTCCCAGAAACGCGCAACGTCAAGCTTCCGCTCCGTAATCCTTTTGCCGCGTTCTACTACGATGGGGCTTATCCCCTGCTGTATGAGCGCATAGGCGCAAAACAAGCCTGCCGGTCCTGCGCCGACGATCACAGGCGGAAGCACAAAAGCCTCTTTTTCGACTTTTGGAAGCACATATTGCTTTGGGGTAAAAAAGACGATATTTGCATCGTGTATCTTTTTTTGCAGAGCCGTCTCTGATGCCACAGCCACATCCACCGCATAAACATACTGGAGGTTCGGCTTTTTGCGCGCATCAATCGAACGCTTCGCAATGGAGATTTCCTGAATCTGGTGCTCCTTGATATGGAGCAATTTACATATTTTTTGTGCCAGCTGCTCGGGCGTATGCCCAATCGGCAGCTTTATCTGATTAACTCGTATCATAAATGCGATTGTTCCTTTCCTGCTTTTCGTGCGGCGTCTGCCGCATGGCTTCCCGCCACAGCCCCGCTTGCCCAAGCCCACTGTAGATTGTATCCGCCGCAGATCCCGTCAATATCGAGCACTTCTCCGGCAAAATAAATGCCCGGCGCAAGCTTCGACTCCAGCGTCTCCTGCTCCACCTCACAGACCGGAATACCGCCGGCACAGACCTGCGCGGCGTCTACCGGCTTACTTCCGATAATCTCAACAAAAAGTCCGCGGATCGTCTCGCATAAGCGGCGCAATTCTCCATCCCCCAGCTTTTTTGCAGGCAGATGAAGGTTGATGCCGCTCTCCTTTAACAGCACATCAATTAATTTTTTATTGAACAGACCAATCAACGCCTGGCTGCAATCCTTGTCTGCGCCATAAGTATGAAAGCGTTTGACGAGCAGTTCGCTTACTTCCTTTTCCGTAAGCGCCGGAAGAAAATCAATCCGTGCCGTAACCTTGCGATGCTTCTCCAATGCCTTCGTCGCAAAACGGCTGATCTGAAAGACCGGTATCCCGGAAATTCCATAATCGGTCAGCTGCAGTTCGCCCGTTTCACTGCAGATTGGGCTGTTATCTATGTATAAATGAACAGACGCCTCGGTCCGCACACCGGCGAGCGCCTTAAAAAACGACTGCTTTGCCATAAGCGGAACGAGAGCCGGAACGATCTCGCAAAAATGGTGTCCCAGCTGCCGGATATAAGGAAATGCGCTCCCGTCGCTCCCCGTTTTGGGAGCGGCGAGAAGACCGGTCGCAAAAATGAGCTTGCGGCTGATCATCTCCCCGCAATTCGTCTCGATCCGATAGCCTCCCTGACTGCGGGAAATTGCTTTTAACTCACAGGAGGTTGTAATTTCCACTCCCTGATGCGCACATTCCATGCGCAGCACCTCTAAAATTGCAGCTGCCTGTTCGCTCTTTGGATAAAAATACCCTGCCCGTTCCTTTGGATAAACACCAAGCTTTGCAAAAAGCTCTACCGTCTCCTTATGTCCGAACTGCGCGAATATAGGCATGACAAATGCAGGGTTCTCCCCACGGTAATAGGATTCCCCCTGCAGTGCGTTTGTATAATTACACTTTCCGTTTCCGGTCGAAAGTATCTTCTTTCCGACACGATCCATATGCTCTAAAATCTGTGTCCTTGCGCCGCCGCGCGCCGCAAAAATCGCCGCCATAAGACCGGAGGCTCCGCCGCCGATCACGGTTACGTCTGTCTTTTTCATAGCTCACCTCTGCAACGATTTTAACACACCCTTTTGAAATATTCAATGTAGTTAGCTGGAATAACTCTCAAGGAAATCGTAAAGCTCCTCCTCGTCCATCACGGGGATTCCCCGCTTTAGCATGGTCTTTGTCGTCTCGTCCAGTCCATGCAGCTTGATATTTGTTTCTAATAAAATCGTCTCTCCGTCCGACTCATAGACGATCAAAACACCGTTTTCCTCGACCAGCAGATAGCGATAAGGCTTTTGCGGCTGCATACTCTCCAAAACCTCCTCGGTCTCTGCAATCTCCCCGCTTTCTGTCGCCTCTGCAAGCCTTTGCTCCGCCTGACTTTGTCTGTGCGCATTCCAGAAAAAGAAAATGCTTCCTGCCGCGCAAATACTCAGTACTGTAAAAAAAAGGCAAATGCCTATCGTTTTTTTCATGTCTGCCTCCCATCGGTTGACTTAAGCTACGATAAGTATCTGCCATTTCTTCCCTTTTTATTCAATTAATGTAAAAGATGCAGGCGTTTTGCAAGGGAGACAACTGCCCTTCCCTTTGGAAACCTGAGAATCTCCTGCTCCGTCAGTCCCTTTAGCGCGAATAAAAGCAGCGTATAAGTGACGATTCCCGCAAGAATCGAAAAAATCGTTGCAATCGTATTGCTGCGCAGCAGGTAAAGAAAGAGCTTATAGATCAGCCAGACAACGATCCCCATGCCGGCGGAGCAAATTGCCGGAACAAGGAACGTCTTTTTGATCTCCTGCCGGTAGCCGCTGTAGCGATGCATCGAGCGCGCATTTAAAATACACATCAAAAGCCCGAATACCATATTTGCGATCACGACTGCAAATATATTAAGGTCTGCGCCAAGCATCAGCCCCACAAGAACAAATAAGTGTAGGATCAGCGCGATGACCGCATTTTTGATCGGCTCTTTCATCCGATTCATGCCCTGCAGCAATCCGTTCGACAGCGTCGACAGCGAAAACACAATGATCGCCGGCGCGCCAAGCATCAGCATCCGTGCCGCAAGCGCAGAGGAATCGCCGAACAGCAGCTGTAAGATCGGGGATGCAAGCACCGCCATCCCAACTGCGCACGGAAATGCGATCACCATGACAAAGCGTGTTGCCGTCGAGATCTGCCGCTTTGCCTCCCCGCGCTTTCCGCTGGCATAAGCGGCGGTAAGCGCCGGTACGGAGGACGCCGCGATGGAGGATGCGATGGCAAGCGGCACGTTGATCAGCACCTGATATTTGCCGGAATAAATACCGTTCCATGCGCCGTAATCGCTTTCCGCATAGCCCTGAAAATAAGCAATATTTTTGAATACCGCCTCATCGATCAGCGTATTGCAGTTATAAATGGTGCTGCTTAGGAGAACCGGTATGATCGTGATAATGAGAAGATGCATGATCGAGCCATAGGAATCCACCTGCGACCGCCGCTCCTTTTTCATGGAACGCTTAAAGGAGGCAAGGAATACGACAAGCACAAACGTGGAAAACAAAAGCGCTACAAGCGCTCCCACTCCCGTTCCGATCGTTCCTCCCGCGGCGCCGTACGCCGCCGCATAGTTCTTGGGGTCGCCAAGCAATGCGCCCGCCTTCTCCCCTGCGGCAAATAAAACATACGCCGCCCATACGCTGACGATCGCATTTGCGATCTGCTCCACGATCTGCGACACGGCGCTTGGCATCATGGTACCTAAGCCCTGAAAAAAACCGCGCATCACGCCAAGCAGCGCGACGATCAAAAGAACGGGAACGAGCGTTTTTACTGCAAAAATACTAAGCGGCGTACGCATCAGCGTCATTGTGATAAATTCCGAACCGAAATAAAGAACAAGCGCCGCAATTGTGCCCGATACCGCGCCGAATAGAAGCGCTGATTTTAAGATCCGATAGACATTTCTTTTTCGTCCCTGTGAGATATTGGCGGAAACAAGCTTTGATACGGCAAGCGGCAGACTGTAGGAGGAAATAATCAGCAGAATATTATAAATTTTAAACGCAGTACCATAATAGTTATTTCCCGCATCTCCGATGATCGCAGTCAGCGGAATCCGGTAGATCAGGCCGATCACACGGCTGATCAGGGACGCCATCGCAAGGATGGAGCCCTGTACCAAAAAGCTTGTGCTGTTTTTCCTTCTGTTATTGCCCATAAAAAGTCCTCAATCTCTAAAAATCTGCATCGCCTCTAAAATCTGCCGCTGCTTTGCTTCCATCTGCGCCGCCTCCTCATCTGTCATGTGGTCGTAGCCGAGCAGATGAAGCACGCTGTGCACGATCAAAAATGCATATTCCCTGCGCTCGCTGTGTCCATACTCCTTCGCCTGACTGCGCACACGGTCCACGGAGAGAATAATATCGCCAAGAAGGATCTCGCCCGTATCAGGGTTAAAATTATCCTCATAATCATCCTCCAGCGCCCAAAAATCTCCCGGCGCATCAAAGGAAAGCATAGGAAACGAGAGCACGTCTGTGGGCGCGTCAACACCGCGATACTGACGGTTCAGCGCATGGATCCCCTCGTTATCGGTCAGGGTCAGATTGATCTCCGCCTCATAGCAAAAATCCTCATGCCTTAACGCAAAGGAAACGATTTCCTCCGCCAGCTTTTCATATGCAAATGAAAATGCCGGCTCTATTTCTTTTTCTATCATTAAGCTCATAACAGTATCTCCTGATTCACCAGATATTCCCGGATCTTTAAAAACATATTCATACTAAGACCCGAGCGGTCGTACAGCCCCTGTGCCGAAAAATCATTGAGCGTCCGGTAAATAAATATCGCCTGATCCTCGTCCTCTGCTGCGGCATTCTTCTTCTGTGCCTCCATGCGTCCCAGCAGCCCGTCCACCATATGCACAATGGCAGATTCCACCGTCGAAATCGGAAGCTTCTCGCCCTGATACTCACCGAGTATCTGTATCAGCCTCTCGGGAAAGCATTCTCTCTGCGCAAGATGTACGCCGCTTTCCGCGACAGCATCCCCTTCCATGATCCCGGCATGATAGTAGAAGCCGCCTGCCGCACAAAGCTTCGCATCTGCCCCGACTAAGCGGGCACATGCCCCTGCAAGCAGTGATACACGTCTGGCATGGTCATATGCCACCTGTGAAAACTGCCGCAGCTCCCGTTTCAGCGGATAGCTCTCCTCCAAAATATCGTCCAGAAGGTTTGGAACCTCGTCCTCCTTTTCCCAGTGTGCCGGAAGATAGCGGAAATGGAAAAATATCGCAACAAAAATCCCCTCCAATCCGCCGAAGATCAGCAGCCTAAGCCTAAGCTCCTGATAGTAAAGATATGCGAACAGCGCCGGCAAAATGGCGGAAGCCAGGACAATCGACAGGCTGTGCCAAAGACGCAGCCGCCCTTTTTCCGCGCTGTCTGCAAGCATACAGCCGCATAGGAGCAGCAGAATATAGCAGATCAGCTCATAGCTGCTGCTCCCCTGCACAAGACAGACGATCGCATTCAAAAACAAGCCTGTATAAATAGAGATGCGCTGTGTTCCGCAGGCACACATCAAAAGCGCGCATGCCATCGCAGGCTTTAAAAATTCCGGAAGGTACGAACCTGCCGTCATAAGCAGCCAAACGAGCAGATAACCCCAAAAAATTCTGCGAAAGGTTGTCTCCCTGTTTGCGGAAAGCTCCCGATTCATGCGTCCGTGCTCCAGAAACGGAAAAAGAAAAACAAAAAATATACCATCAAGAAGAAGAAAAACAAAAAGCTCGTCCAGATAGCTGCCATGCAGCAGAGAAAGCGTTATCGTTCCCACAACCGTGACAAACAGGATCCCGATCAGATTCAGCCAGCGCTTTGCAACAAAACGGTCATTCATACTTCTTTCGTCCCCTCTTTGCGCTCTCCGCCTTTTTCTTTTCTTTCTTTAAGCTCCTCTGCTCATAATCCTCATATGCCTTCACAATCTTTTGTACAACCGGATGACGCACCACATCGAGGCTCGTAAGCTCGCAGATACCGATCTCCTCCACACCGCGCAGCACGCGAAGGGCAATGTCAAGCCCCGACGGCGCCCCCGGCGCTAAGTCCTTTTGTGTCGCGTCGCCGGTGATGACTGCCTTTGATCCAAAACCGATACGCGTCAAAAACATCTTCATCTGCGCAGGCGTTGTATTCTGCGCCTCATCCAAAATAATAAAGGCATTGTCTAAGGTGCGCCCGCGCATGTAAGCAAGCGGCGCAACCTCGATCAATCCTTTTTCCATGTTCTTTTGAAAGCTCTCTGCCCCCATGATCTGATAGAGCGCATCGTAAAGCGGTCTTAGGTAGGGATCGACCTTGCTCTGCAGATCACCCGGAAGAAACCCAAGCTTCTCCCCCGCCTCGATTGCCGGGCGCGTCAAAATGATACGTCCGACCTCCTCATTCTTAAAGGCAGTGATCGCCATTGCCATTGCAAGGTAGGTCTTTCCCGTTCCCGCGGGACCCATACCAAAAACGATCATCTTCTGGCGGATGGCGTCGACGTAAGCCTTCTGCCCAAGCGTCTTTGGCTTTACGGGCTTGCCGTTTATCGTATGGCAGATACACTCCCTGTCAATCTCGACGATCGCAGCCTCTTTCTCCTCTGCCATCAATGCCAGCGCGTAATCAACATTCTGCTCGGAAATGACATTACCACGCTCGGATAAAGTGAGAAGCTGCTGGAATACGTCCCCAGCGCGCTTTGCCTGATGATCCTCTCCAAGGATTTTCATGCTCTCTCCGCGCACGACAACCGTAACATGGAGCGCGCGCTCTATTTTCTTAATATATGCATCAAACTGACCGAATACATTTGCCATGTGGTCAGCCGGAATACGAAAAGATATTTCAGTCAGACTCATCTGTTTGCTGCCTTTCTTCCTCTGGAATCGTTACTATTTCTGTCGGCTGATAGGAAACTATGGATTCCTGCACGAAAATCGTGCCGCTTACGACATAGTTTTCGCCTGTTTTCTTTATCATAACATTTTTTTCGATAATTTGAATACCTTTTTCTTCCAAATCTTTTAAAAAATTTGCCAGATCCTTTGTTGCAATCTGCCGGACTTCCTCCTCTGTATAGGTCTTTTGCTGCTTTTTGGTCTCCTCATAGACCGACTTTGTCAGCCAGATTGGCAGGTAAAAATTGTCCGTCACATGAAGCTGATATGTCTGTGCCGCAACACGGTATTCGTCATAGCCGCTGCGAAAAAACGGATTCTCAAGCGTCAGTCCGCCGATGCGCAGCGTATAGTGCGTCTTTTGTTCTCCTGTCGGCACGAGCTTTGTATAGGTCTCAGGAATGACCTCCTCGTATGGATAGCTTACGGATGCTGTAATGTCAGCGTCCGCTCCCGGATAAAGATACTCGGCAACCTCCTGCGCATCGTTTAAAATATCAATGCTTCCGCGCACAAGTACATCGCCCTGTTTTACCTCTGCGCCCGCAGCGACCATAGGCGTGCCGCTCCTTGTGACGATTTCCGTAATTGTTCCGTCCTTTGCCGCTATAATATCATACGCAGTGTCCTCTTTCTTTTCGTACTGCTCCTCGGGAAGCAGATTTTCCTGAATGTCTACAGTCATTTTCGTTCCGTAAATCTTGATCGAGGTCCAGATAACCTCCTCATACCGGCTGCGCAGCGCCTCCTCTAAGGCGGCGCAGTCAATGAGCTTTTTTCTTGTGCCAAATGAGCACGACTCCTCCTTTAAGAAGTCTAAAATCACTTCGTTTGACAGATAGGAATTACCGTTAATCTCAATATTCCAGATAAAACCGGAGAGATAGTACAGCAGCATTCCAAACAGAAAAATCCCAAGTCCGAACAGCTTACGCCCGCGGTAGCGGAACGTAAAAAACGGCAGTCCCACACGACGCAGAATGCAGATTCTTGTGCGGGTTTTCTTTAGCAGCGGTCTTAGCTCGCGAAAGCCCTTGACACTGATGCAGAATTGATAACCGCCCTCGCAGGGGGCAAGATTCCAGATCAGTATATTGCGGTTTCCGCAAAGATTGAGGAAGCGTTCCGGTGCATATCCGGTGAGCCGGACAAAAACGTATCCCTGCGCATATTTCATAAGCGATAACAGCATAAGCCCCTAGCTCTCGTATTGGATCGTTTCGATAAACCCCGTAATTTTCATTTCCTCATTGGTGTAATAATTGATTGCAAGCTGCGCACCGGAAATCTGAATCCTGCAATTTTTTGTCTGAACTCTGATAAAGGAATCCCGATACTCAAGGATTCCTTTATAATTTGAAATTAACGCCTCCCCCCGACCCGTGACGGTGAGCACGCTCGCTCCAAGCATCAGGTCTTTGGGAAGCTCTAAATTAGTTACCATTTTTTCACGCAGGGACGGCGTATGCTCCTGCGCATGTTTGCGATTTCTTTTCATATATAACTATATGAAAAATAACGAAATCTTATTCAGAAAAGATATATTTGCGGATCACGGGCTGCTTTTTTGCCGGCTCTCCTAAAATCTCATAGGCGCCCGCCACACGCTCCCTTGCACGCACAAGCTTCTCCTCATCATTTCCGTAAATGACAGCCAGCGTATCGCCTGCCGCTACGGCATCACCGTTTTTCTTTTTAAGGACGATCCCGACAGAAAGGTCGATCTCGCTTTCCTTCGTCTCTCTGCCGCCGCCAAGACTCATGCAGGCAATCCCAATCTCCTCGGCGAGAATGCGGTGCACATAGCCGTCTTTGTCTGCAAGGACAGGAAGCTTTGTCTCTGCAACCGCAAGCAGTGACGGATCGAATACAGGAGCCGGATCACCGCCCTGTGCCTCGATAAATTCTGCAAATTTCTTCTTGGCAGAGCCGTCTGCGATCACGCCCTCCATAAGTGCGCATGCCTCGTGCTCATCCGCCGCCCGCCCGGCGAGCTGCAGCATCAGGGAGCCAAGCGCAAACACAACCTCCTTAAAATCCTGCGGTCCTTTGCCGTCTAAGGTATCTAGCGCCTCTATGACCTCAAGCGCATTTCCAACGGCGTAGCCAAGCGGCTGATCCATATCGGTAATGACGGCAGCCGTCTTTTTTCCTGCCAGCGTGCCGATCGATACCATTTCCTCTGCCAGCGCCACGGAATCCTCGAATTTCTTCATAAACGCGCCGTTCCCCGTTTTTACGTCAAGAACGATCGCATCACTGCCGGACGCCAGCTTTTTTGACATGATGGAGCTTGCGATCAAGGACATCTGGTCAACTGTCGCCGTCACATCACGCAGCGCATAAAGCTTTTTGTCTGCCGGAGCAAGATTTGCCGTCTGCCCCGCAATGGCGATGCCGATCTCATTGACATTGCGCACAAAGGTTTCCTCCGAAATCCCTGTCGTAAATCCCGCAAAGCACTCCAATTTATCAATCGTGCCGCCCGTATGCCCAAGTCCTCTGCCGGACATCTTCGCAACCGGAACGCCAAGCGCCGCAATGATCGGTGTGAGCGCCAGCGAGGTCTTATCGCCCACGCCGCCCGTACTGTGTTTGTCCACCTTCACACCGCGAATGCCGGAAAGATCGAGCACATCGCCGCTGTCTCTCATGGCAAGCGTCAGCTCGACAGTCTCCCGCTTGCTCATCCCCTGAAAACAGATTGCCATTGTCATTGCCGCCATCTGGTAATCGGGAATGCTGCCATCCGTAAAGCCTTCGATCATATAGTAGATTTCCTCTTTGGTCAGCTCCTGTCCCAGCTTTTTCTTTGTGATCAAGTCATACATTCTCATTTTAAAAATCCCCTTTACTTTTTATAGTTTTTATGCACGCACTGCCCAGCGCAGCTTTGTCGAGCGCGCGCGGCTGTTGCGGTTACATTCCTCTGCGGACGGACGTATCACATCCGATGAAATCTCCTGATAAAGCCCCTCCTTATAAAAACGCTTCAGAGATTTCTTCACGAGACGGTCCTCGCCGGAATGAAATGTTAAGATCGCTGCCCGTCCGCCCGGTGCAAGCGCCTTGGGAAGCTTTTCCAAAAATTCCTCCAGCACCTCAAATTCACTGTTTACGTCAATGCGCAGCGCCTGAAAGGTACGCGCGCACGACTTCTTTAACGCCTCTTTTTTCTCCTCCTCCGGCAGCATCGAAAGCGCCTCAGCGATCACGCCGCGCAGCGCAAGCGTTGTGTCGATCCTGCCTCCCTTGCGGAAAACTGTCGTGATCGCCCTTGCGATCTGCGCCGCATACGGCTCGTCGGAATTGGTAAGAAGCATGCCCTCCAGCTCCTCCCGCGTCAGCTCACGCAAACGCGCAGCGGCAGACGTTCCTTTTGTCGGGTCAAGCCGCAGATCGAGCGGTCCGTCATATTTATAAGTAAAGCCGCGGCTTGGATCATCTATCTGCATGGACGAAACGCCCAAATCAGCCAGCACAAACTGAAAGCTTCCATATTCCTCCGCTACAGTATCAATCTCTGCAAAATTCTTTCGCAAAACGGTAAGAAGCTCATCGCCGTAGCCCATTGCCGCAAGCCGCGCCCTTGTCTTTTCTATCTCGATCGGGTCAACGTCCAACGCGCAGATGTGCCCCTGTCCTTGCAGACATTCCAGCATTTTTGCCGTATGACCGCCGTAGCCAAGCGTTGCATCCAGCCCCCGCATTCCCGGCTGTATCTGTAACACCTCAAGTATCTCAGGCACCATAATGGAAATATGCATTCCCGCAGGTGTTCCCCCCTTTTCTATGACATGTGCTATCGTGTCCTGATATTTTCCGGGATTTAACTCCTTATATTTTTCGTGAAAATGTCTTGGGTGTGTGCCCCGGTAGCGCACCCTGCGCTTGTGCTGCTGTTCCATATTCTATGTGAAAATCTCCTTCTATTCCTATTTTTAAAATCCTTTTTCCTTTAATTCATGTACGAGAGAGACATAAAACTCCCGCACGTCAAAGTCAGGTATATTTTCTCTGTTTAGGTCGATCATATCTCCATGCGAGATACCTCGCGCTCCGTCCACCGTCAACAGCCGGTAGTCCGCTCCCCACGGAAAGGAGCTCTCTGCCACAAGTCCATCGTTTGGTCCGTCAAAGTATTTCACAAGATGATAGGAAAAATTAAGCGGAAATCTCCCGGCAGACGGACGGTTCAGCCTCGATCCGACGCTCTGGTAGTAAACGCCCGGCATATCCAAGACTTCCTGATTAAATGCCAGACAGGCGGAGGCTGTCAGATCACGCACTGCCGCAAGGAAGTCCGGATTTTCATCTCCTGCCTTTTTTAAAGCTGCATGATAGGCAGCCGCCACTCTCTGCTGCACAGCGTCCGGTATCTTGGACAGAAGGTAATCGGCAAAGACACAGCCGCGATGCGGCGTGTTGATCGTCGTCAGCGACGCCACATAAGCGTCCATACCCAGCTTGCTGACAGCATAGCGCATATCAAGTCCCCCTTTGGAGTGTGCGATGACGTTAAGCTTCTCTGCGCCTGTCTGCGCAATGATCTCTAAGATGCGCTCCTTTAATTCTGCACCGCTGTCTGCAACAGATGCCGCGGACTGATGATTTCCATAATAGATACGCGCTCCGTTTCGCACAAGTTCCTTTGGAATGCGCCCCCAGTAATTCAAATAGCGAAAATCCCGAAAAAATACTCCATGCACCATTAAAATCGGATAACGCGTGTCACACAGCTGTTCATTTGTCCGAAGCTCATTGATTTTTAGCTTGCTATTTTCAAAGGTAGCTTCTTCGGACGCCAAACGGATCAGCTTTGCAAGTACGATCAGATGCACGATCGGGATCATCCCGCAGACAATGCCGATCACCCGCCACTTCATGCCAAGCTGTGCGGAGCTGACATATACGCGGATGATGCCGTTCCAGAATACAACTGCCTCCACCAGAAAGACAGCGGCAAGATTGCCGAACCACAAAAGTTTCTCCTGCGCAAATACACCAGGGATCGCCGCAAGCTGAAACAGACCGGATATTATCGCTGAAATCAAAAACAGCTTTAGCAGCTCGCAGCCATCGCGGACACAACGCAGCCTCCCGGTCTTTATTTTCCCTCCGAAAGGGCATGGCTTCACGTTGATAACCAAAAATCCTATGACAGGCAGCACCGCAAGCCACGGTGTTTGCAAGCGGCTGATAAGGATTGGTAAATTTGCCGTTACACTGATCACGATTGCGAAAAAGCATCGCAGACAAGCTTTTTTTGTGCTCATAATCTTCAGCCTTTCTGCCAACGCGTCATGTTTCTTTCAAATTTCTTTGCATACAGATCAATGACCTCTCCAACCTCTCCGATCATCCAAAGCAGATGATGCTTCCCGGCTGCCGGTGAAATTGCTTGCCATTGATCCTTGTATTGCTCCTGTGATTGCTTTTGCATAGAAAGCATCTCGCCGATCGTAAAATCTTTCATAAGTACGCTCTCCTCTAAGCCCGGCTGTCCGGATCCTTCTCCAACAGATACACACTATCCGGCGTCACCAATCCCTCCGGCGTATATAAGATCCAATCCGTCAGATCATTTAAGTCGACCTCCATTTCCGCATCCTCATGCAGATCCTTGATATAATACGGCTCCTGTGTCAAAACTGCCTGCGCCTTAGAGCCGTTGATCTCTTTGATATGAAACCAGATATGCTCGCGGAAGTCTTCCTCCTGCTTATATTCCTCATCCACCTCAAGGCCGATCTTCATGATCCCTTCTGTTTCCTCATTTTTTATGGCATTGGTAAAGTAATGCAGTCTTTCTTTTGCCAGTGCACTCATGCGCAATGTTTCTTCATTAGAATACATCATAAGTACATTATCTGAAAGATACTCATTGATCGCCGATACATGCCTGTATTTTTTATTTTCAAAATCTTTTTCGCTCAAATACAGGTAAACGACTCCCGTAGCCTCATTGTGACCATCCTCCCTGTCACAAACACCTCCCAGTATATCCTCTGGATAAAGCTTTAAGGCTTCCTCGTACGCAATCCATGTCGCCACGATATAAGCGCCGTTGTTCATGCGTCCGACCATGAACGCATCCTCCTCCTCGATGAACGTATGATCGGATATAATTCTTTTTCCTAATGTCTGCAGAATAGCGGAATGATTCTGATAATTCTCCTCATCTGAATCTAATATCTCGACCTCGATCGCCCCGCATCGGTTCAGCCCATGCGTGTGAAGCCATACCTGTCCATTTTCATTGCTGACAGCCTGCACGGCATAAAGATAATCCGGTGAAGGCTGGATCATGGACTGTGCCGCAAGCTTTACCCATACGCCGGACAATACTCTTTCGGTACAGAAATCGATCATCCCAGCCATATCCGGCACTATCGTATCCAATATTTTTAATTGCAGATGATAGGCTTTTAAAACATCCTCTCCGAATGTCATGACAACCGCAACACCCTGATCTGATTCTTCCACAACGCTGTAATCAGCTTCACTTAACTGATGATTGATGGTAAACAACGGTCCGATTTCATATGATTCTGCAAAAATATCCGCCTGATAGTCGTCTCCCTCATATTGTATCACAACCTTTATGTGTCCATCCTGAAGCTCTGCCTGCTCTGTCTGAAATAAGCTGCCTGTCCTTAATCGCGCTATGACCTCCATAGGATTTTGTACGCTTTCGATCTCTCTTGGCACTGCCAGCATATACGACACCGTCTTTTCGATCACACCGCTCCCCGGCGCTCTCTTTTTCTTTCGTCCAAACATAATCTTCCCCCGATCATTGAGTTTTCCTTTTCTTTGGAATCATTATATCATACATTTCACCAATATAACACCCTGCTATTTGCCCTTATTTGCTGAAAAGTTCAGTTTTTAATATCCCCTAAAATCTTTCAAAATCCCGCCATTTAGTAACAAATTAGTAACAGACATAAGAACCAGATCAGCCTTGTGAACAGCTGCAACAATCGTACCATTATGAAATAACAGCACGGTCACCACTTAACTGTGATACCTGAATAAGTCTTGACCCGTTCTTTACTCTTACCGTGCTACCAACCGTTACTTCTATCTAGTAGATTGAATAATAATTAACTGGCCATATTGGGGTTAGCTTCTTCTTCGGAT
>URJS01000031.1 GCA_900548205.1 uncultured Roseburia sp.
TATAATCAACTAATCATTTCCTTTTCTACATGACCAGTATCTTATTTCGTGCTATAATCAAGGAAATATATGGCGAAGATAAGGAACAGGGAAATGAAACAGACAAAAAAACAGCAGCAGCTTTATACGACGATTCTTCACAAAATCTATACAAGACATGAAATTTCCAGAATTGATATTGCAAGGGAAACGGGGATCACTCCGGCAACGGTCAGTCTTGTCACCGCAGATATGCTCTCAGAACGCCTGATCCAGGAAATCGGCGAGGAGGCTGAGGCTGCCGAGACTGTCGGGCGCAAAAAGATCCTGCTCTCCGTCGCCCCGTCCCACTCCTTTTATGCAGGAGCTGAGATCTCCGAAAAATTTTTCTCCTTTGTGCTGACGGACAACACCGGCGTTGTATTTGCGCAGGAAACGGTGTTTCACGATCGCCATACGCCGATGAACGCGGCTTTTTTTACCGGACACCTCTCCGCCTTTCTCGATAAAACAGATTATGCTGCAGAGGTCCGGGCGATCGGAATCGCCATTCCCGGACACTACACAAAGGAGCATCCGCATAAAATCATGACAAACAACGCCTATTGGCAGGATTTTTCCCTCCCGGATATTGCGGCGCACTTTCAGATCCCTGTCTTTTTTTCCAATAACGTACACTGCATGGCACGAGCGGAATCGCTCTTTTACCCATCCTCCGACGGTGACAACGGCAACTTTCTGTTTTTTCACATCGGGCGCGGCATCCACTGCACCCATATGTATCACGATGACCTTTACGGAAAGCAAAATTTAAAGATTGGGGAGATCGGACACATAATCATTCAGCCGGACGGAGAATTGTGTGAGTGCGGAAAGCGCGGCTGCCTCCAGACCTACGCCAGCGAGGCGTGGCTTTTGCGCAAGGCACGGCTGCTCTACGGCAGTATTGCCGATACCTGCCTGCACCAGCTTGTGAAAAATGAGAATGAGATTACACTGCAGACGCTTTTGACTGCCTACGAGCTGGGCGACGACTTGATCGTCAAGCTCCTCTCCTCTGCGATCAAAAGCATCGGCATCGCCGGCACAAACCTCAACATGATCATCGACTCTGCCCGGATTTTTATTCACGGAGAGCTGTTTGACAATCCAAAGACCGTGGCGCTCTTAAAAAGCTATCTGGATTTTCAGCCGAATCTGTTTACCCTGCCGTCCAGACAGCAGATCATCATCAAGCCCTACTCGCCCTATACCGGCGCCATCGGAGCAGCTGCGCTTGCCGTCTGCCGCTTGCTGCTTGCGTTAAATTAGCTTTTTTATCGCAAGCAGTCCAAGGACAGAGAGCACGCTTATGGCACAGCCCGCGTACAGCCCCGGCGGAATGAGGCAAAGCGTGATCTGATGCGCACCCGCAGAAAGCTTTGCCCCCACAAACGCCGTGTTCACGGTCAAAAGCTCCGTCTCCTTCCCGTCTATGTACAGCTTCATTCCACGCTGGCGCGGGATAGAGGTCACGAAATATCCGTCCGCCTCTGTCTGCACCCTGCAGGATAACAGTTCATTTCCCTTCAGCTCCTCCCCAACTGCCGGAATATAACGCTTTTCCGTCAAAAGAGACTTTTGATACGCTGTGCACTTTATATCCGAAAGAGTGTACTCACCCTCGGAAAATAAAAGCTCGATCTTTTTTAAACTGCCGTTCTCATCCCCGGAAAGCTGATAATGAAAGCAGTGATTCTCATTGGGATAAGGCGCGCCGTCTGCGGAAAGCTTATTTTTCCTTCCATTGATCGTGATCACGACCGCATGCTTCCCGTCGCTCTCCACGTCAAATTGTATGCCGAGGATCTCATCTGTGATCTCCTCCTCTAAAAAGAGCGTCAAAACTACCTGCTCCGTCGCCTTGACGGCAAGGCTTCCGTCCTCATTTTTGTAAAGCGAAAGCGCATCGTCTTTCTCATAGCCGGAAAACTTTGGCACAATTTCAGACGCCGCAGTCTGCATCAGGTCCTGCCCGTCAGACTCCGGTTGCTTGCACACCGCATCCTGCGCCCCGCTCCGCCAGTCTGACGCCGTCCCGTTTCCCGCTTTCTCCCAGCCTTTCTCCTCAATAATGGTTTTCTCCATCAAAGCCGCAAGCCGCCCGCGCTCATCAAGCCCATAAAACGTTTTTTCGGTGAGTGTCTCCCCTTCCGCAACCGCGTAGGCAACCGGAAGCACCGACGGATTTTCCGCCAAAAGGCGCGCTCCCTCTGCGGCGATCACCTCATACCCCTCCGGCAGCTTTTCCCGCGTCGTCTCCAGATAGCGGACGCCCAGAAACGAGAGCAGAAACGGATTTTCCTCCGGCAGTACGGCAAGCCGGTTATTGCTCTGCACCGGAGTCTGCATCAGATCATAATAAAAATCAGAATACGCCTGATTTGTCACAGACGAATACATCGCGCTTTTCCCTATCCCAAAGCAGGCTTCCCCAAGACGGTTTGCACGGGCAAGCGGCTCATAAAGACTGTCAAATCGGTACAGCGGCTGCTCCCGCACAAGCGCGCCAAGCGTTTTTGCAATACTCCCCCGCTCCGCCTCCTCGATCTGCGCCAGCTTCTCCCCGCTGACATAGTCCTCGCGAAAAGATGCCGCCGCAAAGCTGACAAGAGGCGCGGGCAAAAGCAACAGGCAGGCGAGCAGGGAAGCTTTTCTTGACATAAGAGTGGCTCGCATAACAGCCACAAAGACCGCCAGCAACAAAAAATCAATACTCATTCCAAGAAGATCACCGGAGCCGATGTGAAGCAGAAGGCAGACTGCCATCGGGAGAAACGGATAAATCTGCCATTTCATCTCCCCGCGCCACATGGAAAGGAACACACGCATCCCATGCAGCAGAAACAGCGGCACAAACGGCGCCAAAATTTTCCCGCGCGCATAGAGCGTTCCGTTTAACAGCCACGCGCCAAGTCCGCATGAGACAAGCAGCAGATAAAACAGACTGTCCACCCGGTACTCCTTCTTCCTAAGTCCCGCGAGCAGCAGGTAGAGCACCAGAAGCGTCAGTCCCATTCCGTAAGGACTATATAAAAGAAAGTCAAGCTTCGGCAGAAACAGCGGCACGGAGAACGCCTCCGCCGTCTCACGCTTGTGCTCCAGGATCACGAGAAACGACGGGACCAGCAATATCGCCGCAAGTCCCACGGAGCCTGCCGCCGTCACAAGATAGCTGCGCCAGAACTTCTTCCCCTCTCTGCGGTAGGAGTACCACCCGATTGCCACAAGCATCGCGATCGAATAATAAAAGCTGTTGCAGTAGGCAAGCGCGAGAAAAACTGCCGCAAGCCCTACACGTCTGTGCTGCTCCGCCAGCAGAGCACGTCCGCCCTGCAACGTCAGCGGTGCACGTCCTCTCTGCAACATCAGCAGAGAGGACAGAAAAAACGGCATATAGTTGATAAACATGACTTGTCTGTGCGTGTGAAAAAAGCAGGCGGCACACAAAAATAAAACGCTGCCCAAGAGCGCCGACGCGTCATTTTTCAGTTCTCTGCGCAAGAAGAAATCAAACAGCAGCACCGACGCAAGATAGCCAACGCACATATATACGATCAGGATCCGGTACATCGGGACCCCCGGCAGCAAACAGCCGATCAGAATGTCCGGGCGCAGATAGCCGTAGTAAGAAAACTGAAATCCGTTGACGCCACCGCCAAGCGGCAGGACCTGCGGCAGCAGCGTCCCCTGCTCTCTGCACGCATCACGGATCGTCTCCGCAAGCGCCGCATGCTGCGACAGCCAATCCACATTTGACCCATAAACCATTCCCTTTGGCAGGGTGAGAAATAAAAGGGCAATCACAAGCCCCGTCAGAAGTAATGTTCGTTTCATAAACTCCTCCGTATCATTTGTTCGCCTTATATTAACAAAAACTTCTTAATCATCGGCTAAAGCTTTTCTTTGTTTTTCCAAAGAAATCTTAAGAATCCTTAAGAGTGCAAAAATCGCTCGTCTTATCTGAAAATTTATGTATAATGTAGGAAACAGAGTAAATGGAGGATACCATGGAACAGACAAAAATCCTGGTTGTGGACGACAATCAGGAAATCCGCGAGATTTTACGCATCCTTTTGGAAAATGAAGCCTATGAGGTGACAGAGGCGGGCGACGGCGCCGCCGCGCTTTTGGCTCTTTCTGCCGAAAGCTTTGACCTCATCATTTTAGATATTATGATGCCGCACTTAAGCGGCTACCAGACTTGTTTAAAAATCCGCGAGAGATCCAACGCGCCAATTCTCTTTCTGAGCGCCAAGACAAAGGAAAGCGATAAGACACTCGGCTTTTCCAGCGGCGGAGACGACTATCTGGCAAAGCCGTTTTCCTACAACGAGCTGGTCTCCCGCGCGAAGGCGCTCATCCGCCGCTACCGGGTCTATCAGGGCAAGTCCCCACAGGAGGAACCTTCCGCACCACGGCAGGAAGCGCTTCTCTCCTGCGGAAAACTGACGATCGATCCCGGCAGACAGCTTGTCAGCAGGGACGGCGTCCCCGTGGAGCTGACCAATACGGAATACGAAATTCTCCTGCTGCTTCTGTCGCACCGCGGACAGATTTTTCCGGCATCCCAGCTCTATGAGGCGGTCTGGAACGAGCCGTTCCACTACACGGCAAACAATACGGTGATGGTCCACATCCGGAATCTGCGGTGCAAGATCGAGGAGGACGCCACCCATCCAAATATCATCAAAACTGTCTGGGGAAAGGGATACCGCTGTGATTAAACGTATCAAAACCGCAAAGCTGCGCACAAAATTTATCTCTCTGCTGCTCGTATCAGGGCTGCTCGGACTCTTTACCTTTTTCCTCCTCCTGCGCCATATCGGCGAAGCGTGGAGCATTTTCTCCGCGCTTCCTCCCTTCGCGTGGAATGAGGAGGCGCTCGTTGCGGCACTGCGCGAGGAAGCGCCAAACCACACCGTTCCTGCCTATTCCGCCGGAGAAAACGGCGCCGGACAGATGCAGGATTTTTTTGCGTTGTCCGACGATTACACGGGTGTCTATGTTTACGGAAAAGACGACGGGCTCTACCGCGCCAGCGCCTTCCCAAAAATTCTCCACAAAGTCATAAACGGGAGTGTCCTGGACTATGTCTCCTCCCTGACGGAGGAATATATTTTCTCACAGGAAGGCATGGGGGAAGAACACACCCACTGGTATGATATGGAATTTAAAAACGGCACTTATACGGTCCAGATTCTCTCCTTCCGCCACCTGCGCTTCACCTATCCTTACCTTTTCTTCTGCCTACTCCTTGCCACGGCAGTGTTTCTTGCCCCGATGCTGCTCTACCTCAGGAAACGTACCGGACAGCTTCTTCTCTTAAAGGATGAGATGCTCTTAATGTCCTCCGGCGATCTGACGCATCCCGTCGCACCGTGCGGAGCGGATGAGATCGGTATTCTGGCGCGAGAGCTTAACGAGCTTCGTCTGGCGCTTCACTCCCACATCACGGGGGAGGAGGAAAGCCGTCAGGCAAATCAGGACCTGATCACCGCGCTCTCCCACGACCTGCGCACTCCGCTGACCATCCTAAAGGGCTACCTTGAGGTCTTACAGTTAAAGCTGCCGGAGTCTGACGCCGCCGCAGAATACCTCTCCCGCTGCCTGCAAAAGACGGACGACATCCGTGAGCTGACCGACCGTATGTTTGAATACGCGCTTGTCTATGAGGCAAACGAGGAAATCTCCCCCGCCGCCATACCGCTCTCCTTTTTTGAGGAATGTATTGCGGAAAATATGGACTTCATCCGCCTTGCAGGCTATAAGACTGCAGAGCCTCCATGCCTGACTGCGTCTCCATGCCTGACCGGGCGGACAGTCAACGGCGACACGGTGATGATCAAGCGCATTTTCAACAATCTCTTTTCCAATATTTTAAAATACGGGGACAAGTCCGTGCCCGTCACTGTCTCTTGCCATGTGGGGGAACATTCTATTTCCTTTACGCTTTGCAACACCATAAAAACGAGTCTCGCAGGCGAAGCTCTCCGCCTGCAGCAGGTCGCTTCAGCGACACAATTCCCTTCCTCCGCAGTGCGATCCCACGGAGGATTTTGCTTTATGGGGAACGAAGCTTCCGATAAAGTAAAAGACCAGTCCCGGATTGTAAGCAATGGGATTGGTCTAAGAAGTGTGGAAAAAATGATGGCGCTCCACCACGGCACGCTGAAACAGCGGGAGGAGGACGGACGCTTTTGTGTGGAGATCACCTTTTACGGCTAAACGCCTGCCCGATCACAGTAAGGTATCTCCATAGCTCCTGTTAATCCAAGCAGAGAAAAGCCCCAAGATTCCCCCGCTTTCCGTGGCTCGCCCGATGAGAAAATAAAAGCTTATGATTACAGCAGGTGCAGATATTTGTCACTGCCAGATGCTCCCTTCGGATCCCTGCCTCCAAGAGAACGATTTCATTTGCCTTCCAAAGATCAAGCTGATACTTCCGCTCCTGCGGCATCTGCGCTTCCTGATTCTTGGGGCTCTCTGCAAGCAGCCGATCCTCGTGCCCCGCAAATTCCCGTCCAAATGCCTCAGCTACATTCGCGCTGACCTCATAACAGTCCTGGCAGATAGAAGGTCCGATCGCGCAGATGATGTCTGCCGGCTCACTTCCGTATGCCTCCTGCATTGCTCTTATCGTCGCAAGTCCGATGCGCCCCACCGTTCCGCGCCAGCCGGAATGGCTCATGCCAATCGCACGGCGCACAGGGTCTACAAAATACAGCGGTACACAATCCGCATAAAAGGTTGAGAGCACAAGCCCCGGCTCATTGGTGATCAGACCGTCCACATCCTGATAATCCCGCTCCCGGATCAGACCTGCTCCTGCATCCTCCGCCGTCACCTGCCGCACATTCGCCGTATGCGTCTGGTCGGTAAAAACAAAGCTCTCATACCGGACACCAAGCGCGCTTGCAAGACGCTTAAAGTTTTCCTCTACCGCCGCCCGATCGTCTCCGCGGGAAAAGCTTAGATTCAACGAGGAAAACATCCCCCGACTCACCCCGCCAAGGCGTGTCGTAAAGCAATGCCTGACAATCCCCGTCTCCTCAAGGAGCGGATATTTTAAAAGCAGCAGCTCTGTACCGTCCGCCGTCTGCTCCCATACCTCGCGCAGCACATCGTCAGCTCCCTCTTTTCTTTTTATCATTTCTTTTCTGCTCATTTTATTGTCCATTCAAATGCATTTTTAACCACGCAGATTTTCTCTCCCAAAACCGCCACCACATCAAAACGGTACGGCATATCCTCCCCATACCCGTGCGTCATGCAGTAATAGGCAGCCGCTCTGCTGATCTTCCTTTGCTTTCTTACATCGACCGCCTCAAGCGGATTGCCGCCCTCTGCCGTCCTTCTGTATTTTACCTCCACAAAAACAAGATACGCGCCATCTCTGGCGACCAGATCGATTTCGCCGCTCCGGCAGCAAAAATTATATTCTAACAGCTCATATCCCTGCTGTTTTAAATATGCGCCCGCCCGTTTTTCATATACAGTGCCAACTGCCCGTTGATTCAATCCTTACCTCCTGTCTCTTAGAGGAGTCCCGAATCCTGAAGCTTTGCCTTCATGCGATCCATATCGTCCACAAATACAAGGATCTCCGCCACAACCTCATATAATTCAGGCGGTATCGTACTTCCGATCTCAAGCTTTGCCAATGTGCCTGCCAGCTTATGGTCCTGATAAAACGGAACGTCATTTTCCTTTGCCGTCTCGATAATGCGTTCCGCGACCTCGCCTTTTCCGGCTGCCAGAATTTTCGGTGCCACATCTCCCGGCTCATAGGCTACGGCTACCGCCGTTTTCTGTTTTTCTTTTTCTTCTGTCCGATCTGCCATCTCTGCTCTCCCACACGCTATGCCCGTACATCAAAGGAATATCTGTGTACGGTACCTGTCTGTCTGCTTCCCTTTTTCACAAAATTTTCTTTAAAATTAATCTCACGCTTCTCATTCGCAATCGTGAGCGTACATTCATACCCCTTATTTTTGAGCCGCTTTTCCAACACTGGAAGATGCATCTCCACAAGACGATACGCCGCATCATTGTCAAAATAAAAATTTGTACGCACCTTTTTTTCCTGCATACGCACCGACACGTCTGTCGAACCGAGATTCTCCATATCCAGATGAAGGAAAGCGCTAAACTCCCCCTCCTGACCGTCCTGCTGCTTCTTATTCGTATAGACATAAAGCTCGCCGTTCGCACTCTGCCCCGACATCTTTAACGGCAGCTGTACATAATGGTAAATCTGGTTTATCTGATTCATGAATTCAATATTTCCGCGGATCTCTGCCGCCGTGTGCAAAAGGGAATTCTGTGTCAGCCCTGATGCGCGCATTGCTGCCTCCAGCTGTCCGATCTGTCTCTCCAGCTTCTCATAAAGCCCGGTAAGCCGCTTTCCGTCCTTTAGCTCCTCCGGTCTTAGCAGCCACTGCTCCTTTACCGCCTCACGCAGGAGCATCTGAAATTCTTTCCCGCCAAACAGCTTTTGCAGCCCGGCAAAGCTCTCTCCGTCTCCCCGCAGCAGCGCAGTCTTTAATGCCTGCAAAAATTCTGCTGCCGTCAGCTCCTTATGGATCGCCATCCCAGCCTCCAGACCGTTCGCCTCACCCTCCGTCTGACCGGCCATCTGTGCAAGCAGCGCCTCGTCTGCCTGCATCGTGTCCACAAACATCTCGCCGTCTGCCCCTGCCAGAAATAAGGTCTCATCCCCCGCAAGCACAGGTATATTCTGTAATGCCTTTCCCAAAAGCTCCAGCTGCTCCTCCGAGAGAAATGCGCTAAGCGCAGCATTCTCTCCTCCGGTTCCGGCCACCCCCGCGCCGCCGTTTTGCATCGCGCCGTTTTCAGGCACGGCACCCTGCTGTCCCATACCGTTTGCCAAAGGATTTTCTGCCGGTGCTCCCGCCAGACCCTCCATTGGTAATTTTCCTTCGCTGTGCGCACCTTCCCCGAAAAAAATATCGGTGATCTTTGTGTACAGGGCAAGCGCCTCCTCCTTCGACAGCGCACCGTCGGCAAGCGCCTCCGACAGCTGATTGACGGCAAGCTCCAGCTCCCCGACAAGCGCGTGATTTCCCGACAGATAGTTTTCATATTGAGACGCCATAATCTCTGTCACGGGAAGCCCCAGCTTTACCATCTGCACGATTGTCTGTACATTGGCATTGGGGTTTGCGTTGACATACTTAAGCATCGCAAGGATATTTTCCCGGTTGATCGACATGCCCTCCTGCATCATCGCATCCGCCATCAAAAGCGCGCGGTCCGTCACAGGAACCTGCGCCGAGGTCAAAGCGTCGAGAAGGATCGGATTGCCCGCGCTCCCCGCACCGCTATAGGGGCGGATCGCTACCGTCTGACCGTCATTCTCCTTCACCTGAAAAAACATTGCTGTTCCCGGCTTTATATCCACCTTGCCGTCTAGGCGTACAGTGATCACCTGACCGTTGCCAAGCGCAAGCGTCACCTTTCCGCCCTTGACTCCGTTTACCGTTCCCTCAAAGACGCTGCCCGCCGAAAGCTCTCCCACCGTTGATACAAGCTTTTGCGTTCCCTGCGCACTGCGCAGCTCCTCCGTACCGTTGCTCACATTCTGATTGTATTGTCTTAGCATATCTGATATGCGCATTTCTTCCTCCGTCACTCAATAAAATTCCTGATAAAGCTGCTCCTGTGAATTGATGACGGTCCGTACGCCTTTAGCGCCGCAATGTGCTCCGCCGAGCCATAGCCCTTATTGGAGGCGAAGCCGTACTGCGGGAAAATTGCATCATACTCCGTCATCATCCGGTCTCTTGTGACCTTTGCCACGATGCTTGCCGCACCGATCGAAATGCTTTTGGCGTCTCCCTTGATGATCGGCACCTGCCGGATCGCCACGCCCGGAATCGTCACTGCATCGTTTAATAATATATCGGGTACTATACACAATTTGCTTATAGCCTCACGCATTGCCTCGTACGTTGCCTGCAAAATATTGATCTCATCAATCCGCTCCGGCGAAACCACACCAATGCCGACTGCTGCCGCCCGTTCCATGATCGTCTCATAGAGCTCCTCTCTCTTTGCGGCAGAAAGCTTCTTGGAATCGTTGATATAGAGGATCTCACAATCCTTTGGCAAAATAACTGCTCCTGCCACGACCGGACCCGCCAGCGGTCCGCGCCCTACCTCGTCAATCCCGCAGATCGTTCCGTACGCCTCATATTCTTTTTCATATTTGCGCAGCGTCTTGATCCGCTCGCGCTCTGCCGCAAGCTTTTCCATACGGCTCTTTGCCTGCGCGACCAGCTTTTTTACACCGGCTCTCTCATCTGTCCCATACATCTGAATAAAGGAAGGCAGCATTGCTTCCTCTGCTGCCTTTAGTTCCTCTTTGATGATCCCGATTTTTTTCTCCTGCATCCTGCCTGCTCCCCTAAGGTCTCTCTATCGTAATCTTCCCAAGCCTGCCGCTTCTGAATTCCTCCAGCAAAAGCGCTGCCGCCTTACTGTAATCAAGCTCATTTCCTCTGGAAATGCACTTCCTGTTTCCGGCAATCTGCCTTAAAATATCAACAGGTTCAGCTTCCTCGTCAAGCGGCTGCTCCGCTGTTCCATAACGCGACGCCAGCACTCCCGGATAGTAGCGCGTCAGCTCCCCGATCAATGCAAGGGAGAGCTCGTCAATATTTAAAATCTCATCCTTGATCGCGCCGATCAACGCCAGATGAAGTCCCACCGTCTGATCCTCAAACTTCGGCCAGAGGATCCCAGGCGTGTCAAGCAGCTCCACATTTTTATTGAGCCGGATCCACTGCTTTCCCTTTGTCACCCCCGGCTTATTTCCTGTTTTCGCACATGCCCGTCCTGCATACGAATTGATAAACGTCGACTTACCGACGTTCGGAATGCCAACGACCATCGCGCGCACAGGACGATTTTTAATGCCGCGCTTCCTGTCGCGCTCAATCTTTTCCTTACACGCCTCCAGCACAACAGCAGTCACCTGCTTCATCGCCGCCTTGCTCCTTGCATCCAGCATTACAACATGGCATCCCTTCTCCTTAAAAAAAGCCGCCCACTCCTTGCTGACTGCATCATCGGCAAGATCTGCCTTATTCATTAAGATCAGTCTCGCCTTATTCTTTCCCAACTCATCAATATCCGGATTTCTGCTGCCAAGCGGAATCCTTGCATCGACCAGCTCGATCACAAGGTCGATCAGCTTGATGTCCTCCTGCATCTGGCGCTTTGCCTTTGTCATATGTCCGGGATACCATTGAAACTGCATCTTCTTCCTCCATTTCTATAAGAACCCAAAAGCCTCCCACGGCGCTATACAAAACCATGCTTTTCCGATAATATAGCTTTTCCTGATATTTCCAATATTGGCGTAACGACTGTCCTCACTGTTATTGCGGTTGTCACCGAGCACAAAAAATTCATCCTGCGCCAGCGTGATCTCCTCCGCCGCAAGTCCTGCCTCCTCCATTTTCGGCGCTTCGATCTCCTCCTCGAACAGCTCCCCGTTGACATAGAGCGCTCCGTCCTTGATCTGCACGGTGTCTCCCGGCACCGCGACGACACGCTTTACATAATAATGCGACTTTTGATTGCCGTTCGGCTGAAAGACAATAATATCATTCGGCTTTGGATTTGTAATCTTATAAATAAACCGGTTGACCAAAATCTGGTCTCCTCCATTTAACGTCTCTGCCATTGACTGACCAACGACCGCTGTCTGCAGCCCAATAAAATAGACAAACGTAAACGCCAAAACCAAGGTAAGCGTGATCTCAACCGCCCAAGCGCTCACCTCCTTGACAGCCGTCCTGTTTATTTTTTTCTTTTTCTTTGTAAAATTCAGTCCTCGTCTTGACCTGCGCATCTTTATTTCCTCTGTCTTTTCACATGCATACGATCCTTTTTATTCCTGTTCTACTTTAACACAAACCAAACTGCCGCGCAATTATTTTATCCTGCCGGAATTTACCGTTTTCTGCAGGAAACCTCGTTTCCTAAATAAAGTGAAAAAAGAAACCACAGACATGATTACAATGCCCATGATTTCTTTCTCTTTTCTCATTATTTTACCAGCTCTTTTACCTTTGCCTTCTTACCGACACGATCTCTTAAGTAGAACAGCTTCGCGCGGCGAACCTTACCCTGGCGAACTACCTCTACCTTCTCAACGTTTGGAGAATGTAACGGCCATGTCTTCTCAACACCTACACCGTTAGAAATCTTTCTGACAGTAAATGTCTCACGGTTGCTTCCGCCCTGTCTCTTAAGAACAGTTCCCTCGAATACCTGGATTCTCTCACGGTTACCCTCTTTGATCTTACCGTAAACCTTTACCGTATCACCGACACGGAACTGCGGTACCTCAGCCTTTAACTGCTCAGCCTCAATGCTCTTAATAATTTCATTTGCATTCATCTTGTGACCTCCTATGATTTGGATGTTCTTAATACGTCATTTCGTAACAGAGGACCATCTGTTTATTCACAACTGTTTTAGTATATCACACTGTATTTCCAATGTAAAGCCTAATTCACAACTTTTCCGGGTGTTGCTTCTCCATCCAGTAAACCTTCTGCTTGGAAAAACTAAGCCCCAGCGATTTCTGCAGCCGGATGGACGCCTCATTTTCCTCTGCCACCTGCGCGTACGGCGTCATGCCGCGCTCCAACGTCAAATTGATCAGATACGTCTCGAGTGCCCTGCCAATCTGTCGCCTTCGATACTTCGGCAGCACCTCAAGGAGACCAAGCCCTCCCTCCGCATGCATTCCGGCAAAGCCCCCAAGCGCGCCGTCGATATACGCCCCGAACATCCAGCCCCGCTCGATCCGTTCCCTCAGATAATCCTCATCGTCTACCGTGCGATAAACTGCTGCGACAATCGGCAGTTCCTCCACCGTGAGCGCCCGGATGAAACCGACCGCCGCGTGGGCGCTGTCCGAAACTCCCTGTTTCTTTCCGTTTAAGGAATATAACCCCGTAATTGGCAGCTTTTCCTTTCTTGTGTAAACCACCTGATAGTAGGACGCCTGCTCCTCTACCCCAAGCAGCCTCTTTGCCTCCTCGCAAAAAGTCTGCTGATGAAGCGTCAGCAGCAGATCCGTCTCTCCCCGCTCCTTTGCATCCTGCCGCAGCGCCAAAAGCGCCTTGCTGCCCTCCTGCCCGTTTTCTGCCGTATGGAGATAGCCCCCGCTTACCCGATCGCAGAGACAGATATTTGCTCCGCTCTGATAAATCAGCCGTGCCTGTCCCCTGCGAATCAGCTCTATCATGTCGATATGAAGCAGCTTATTCTTCTGCAAATAAGGAATACAGGTTTCAAGTGCCTCATAGCGCCGGTACAGGTCGGGTCTGCGCTCTCTTGTCCGTCTTTTTGCCTCCTCCATTCGCCATGACGCAATCTCCTTTTGATTGCCCGAAAGCAGCACGGAAGGAACACGCTTTCCATGCCACACCTCCGGACGGCTGTACTGCGGATACTCCAGCAGATCTCCCTCAAAGGACTCCGTCTCTCCGGAAATGCCATTGCTCAGCACGCCGGGAACCATCCGCGCAACGGCATCTACAAGCACCATTGCCGGAAGCTCCCCGCCGGTCAGCACATAATCTCCAATGGAGACATAATCTGTCACAATTTCCTCTAAAACGCGTTCATCAATACCCTCATAATGACCGCAGAGCAGTACAAGCTCCTCCTCCCTCGCAAGCTCTCTTGCGAGCTCTTGCGTAAAGGTCCCTCCCTGCGGCGTCAGATATATCGTCCGTGGTCTGCGCTCCTGTGCCACCGCCTTCCACGCATCGTAGACGGGCTGCGCCTGCATCAGCATTCCTGCGCCTCCCCCATAAGGATAATCGTCTGTTTTCTTATGCTTATCTATGGTATAATCTCTGATATTGACCGCATCGATCGAGAGCACGCCCTTTTGCGCCGCCCTCCCGATGATGCTCTCAGCCAATCCCTGCCGCACCATCTCAGGAAACAGGGTCAAGATATGAAATCTCATAATCATCTTCCTTCCAAACTGAAACCAAAGCAGCCTTGTCTTTCGCTATTTCCTGTTAATATCAATCAGTCCCGGCAGCAGATGCACTGTCATCCTTTGTCCCTCAAGATCGACGGAGCGGATACAATCCTTAATTGCCGGAATCAACACGTCCTCCCCGTCCTTCATCCGAATCGTATAAACATCGTTTGCCCCTGTCTGCAGGACGTCTGTGAGCGTGCCAAGCTCCTCTCCATCCTCCGTATACACGATAAGTCCGATCAGATCAGCGATAAAATATTCGTCCTTATTCAGCTTTACGGCGTGTTCCCTTGTGACAAACAAGCCCTTCTGTCTGTATTTCTCCACATCATTGATATTATCAAATTCCTGAAACTTTAAGATCACCATATTTTTAAAAAACTTCACGCCGGTAATTTCAAGCTCTAACTTCTCTTTGCCTGTATCTAAAATAACATTTTTCAGCTTCTTAAAACGTGCCGGATCATCCGTTGTCGGAAATACCTTGACCTCGCCGCGCACGCCGTGCGTCGATGTGATAACGCCTACCTGCAATAAATCTTCCATGCATCCTCCCATAAGAAATTTCTTATAAAGTGAGAAAAAGGCTATCTTAAAAGATAGCCTGTCATTTACTGTACAATTTCTACAATAACCTTCTTCTCTACTTTTGAGGCAGCAGCCTTCACAACGGAACGGATCGCTTTTGCAATGCGTCCCTGCTTGCCGATAACCTTTCCCATATCCGACTGCGCTACGCGCAGCTCCAAGACTATGGCTTTCTCATTCTCTGTCTCTGTGACAAAAACCTCGTCCGGGCTATCGACCAGTGATTTGGCAATTACTTCCACTAATTCTTTCATTAGATCCACCTCACTCATCCTATTTCTCGATACCAGCATTCTTAAAAATGCGGGCTACAGTATCTGTCGGCTGAGCTCCGTTTGCTAACCACTTCTTTGCCAACTCCTCATTTACATGATACTCAGTCGGATTCTTTGTCGGATCATAAGTTCCAATCTCCTCGATGCACTTTCCGTCTCTCGGGGATCTGGAATCTGCAACTACGATTCTATAGAAAGGAGCCTTCTTCTGTCCCATTCTTCTCAATCTGATCTTTACTGCCATTGCTTTCACCTCCTTGAATTTACTTACTGCTATTTATCCGCCTGTTATGGCTTCTTTAGAATGCGTCATACGCAATTTCTAACAATTCGCAGGGCTCCTCCCTAAAAAGGAAATCCCTTAAACATACCGCCGCGTCTGCCCCGCTTCATCATACCGGGCATCTGCTTCATCATCTTCTTCATCTGCTCAAATTGCTTGACAAGACGATTCACCTCTGCAATGTCAACTCCTGCACCCTGCGCGATCCTGCGCTTTCTGCTCGGATTTAACAGTGACGGATTCTGCCGCTCCTTAAGCGTCATCGAATAAATGATCGCCTCCGTACGGGCAAGATTCTTCTCTGCCGCCGCCTCGTCAATATCCGGCATCTTACCGCCGCCCATGCCGGGCATCATACCAAGAATACTTGTGATTCCGCCCATCTTGCGCATCTGGCTCATAGATTCCAAATACATCTCGAAGTCAAATTCATTCTTGCGCATCTTCTGCTCAAGCTTCTTTGCCTTCTCCTCGTCAAAATCCTCCTGCGCCTTCTCAATGAGCGTGAGTACATCTCCCATACCAAGAATACGCGACGCCATACGGTCAGGATAAAACTGTTCCAGATCGGAAAGCTTCTCTCCCATACCGGCATAAAGAATCGGCTTGCCTGTGACTGCACGAATCGAGAGTGCCGCGCCGCCTCTTGTATCACCGTCAAGCTTCGTTAAGATAACGCCGTCAATCCCGATGCGCTCATCAAACGTCTGCGCCACATTTACGGCATCCTGTCCGGTCATGGCGTCCACAACAAGAATCGTCTGATGTACGGAAACATTTTCCTTGATCTGCACAAGCTCCGCCATCATCTCCTCGTCTACATGAAGACGACCCGCGGTATCTATGATCACCATATGAAATTCATTCTTGCGTGCATGCTCAATAGCTGCTTTCGCAATATCAACAGGATGATTCTTATCTCCCATCGAAAAAACCTCAACGCCCTGCTTCTCACCGTTGATCTGAAGCTGCTCGATCGCCGCCGGACGATATACGTCACAGGCTGCCAGAAGTACCTTCTTGCCCTTCTGCTTAAACTTGCCCGCAAGCTTTGCAGTGGTCGTTGTCTTACCCGCACCCTGCAGACCGGTCATCATAATCACGGTCAGCGCCTTACCGGGCTGCAGCGCGATCTCGGTCGTCTCTGCTCCCATCAGACGGATCATCTCCTCATTTACGATCTTGATGACCATCTGTCCGGGATTTAAGCCGTTCATCACATCCTGACCGATGGCGCGCTCCTGCACATCACGGACAAACTGCTTTACGACCTTGAAATTGACATCGGCTTCCAAAAGTGCAAGCTTTACTTCCCGAAGCGCCGCCTTCACATCATCCTCTGTCAGTCTTCCCTTGCTCCGCAGATTCTTAAATACATTTTGAAGTTTTTCAGATAAGCTGTCAAATGCCATCTATAACTCCTCTAATATCTGATTGGAAATCTGTTCGATTTCTTCTATAATTGCATCGTTGTGATTCTTCCGAAAATCTCCTGCCAGTCGGTGAATCTCCTCCACCTGCTTCTTTGCAAACAGGAACTTCTCCACCAGATGAAGCTTTCTCTCATACTCCTCCAGCGCCTTCGTGCAGCGCTTTATCATATCGTGCACGCCCTGCCTGCTGATTCCTTCCTCGTCTGCAATCTCACCGAGTGACAGATCGTTGAACACAAAGTCCTCATAAATCTTTCTCTGCCGCTCGTTTAACAGCTCACCATAGAAATCATAGAGATAAGCCTGTTCGATTTTCTCCTCCATTTATCATCACCTTTGGTAGAGTATCATAAAAGAAAAGAGGTGTCAAGTATTTTTTCTTGTCACACATATGTTCGTGTATTTGTATCTCATGGCATCTGCTTTATTTCCAATATTTCCATGATAAAAACGATTTCCGTCTAATTACATCTACAGTTATCACATTGACCGCCAGTGTCACAAGATTTGTCACAAAACCGTCATAAAAAGTTTTCTCATATTGCTGATATGATGGATTTATATTCTGAATTGCAAAAATTTGTTGATAGCTCCCGAAAAAATACAATCTTCCCACATCTAAGGAAAGAAAAAATATAAGTACCTGACAATAGGTTCTGCAAAGCGTTTGCCAGATGCTTGTTTTTGCTTCGTCTAACTTCATTTCATAACATGCAGTGTTATAAATTATGAATCGTTTGTACTTTTCCTTGCATCAGCTCATAAGATATGTTATATTATGCGTAGAAAGAGGGAAAGCCAGAGAAGCGACTACCCTCAAGTAATAAGCATACTGTTTTTACAAACAGCCGTCACTACTGCGAATAGTGGCGGCTATTTTCGTTTTCCCTTGAAAATCGTGTAACACAATCCAACAAGGGCGCAAATGAATATTCCAATCTGAATTAAGTCAGAGTATGTAACATACATTGGCAACGCCCTCCTTTCTTTCGTCTGGAGGGTTAGCCCCTCCGAAAAAGAGGGTAAGCCGCCCGGCTCTCTGGTTTCCCATGTGTCTATATTATCATCTAAATAGTATAGCTTTCAATCAAATTGTGATCGAATCGCCTTTTTTATTTTTTGTCATAAAAAGCATATAAAAAAAGCCTCGGAGTGCCTATTTTACTAGCATTCCAAGGCCTAACATATCAAATATTTTTTCTTGATGAACTTTTGAACTTTTGTTCGCACATACTTATCCTATGTTATCCTCAGATAAAATAAGAAGCCTTCTCAATGCCAATCAGTTATAAGAAGCTCTTTGACTTATTTAAATGAAAAAGACTTGACAACATATAAAATACAGAAAGAAAAACTTATTGGGCAAGGTACGCTTACCGCTCTAAAAAATAGCACTGGCAGACTTGATAGCAAAGCCATAGCCCCATTATGTAAAACTTTGGATTGCCACCACGGCGACTTAATGGAATATGTACCAGATAAGGAAAATTAAATAAAATACCGTTACAAAAAACTCTAAGGACTGTATACGTTTTCCTGTAACGGATTTTTTTGCTTGCGTCCCACTGCCGAATGTGCTATATTTAAAACAGAACAAGGGAAAGCCATAGAAGCGGCTACCCCTCAACAATACAGCTTTATACCCTCTGAAAAGGGTCAGCCGTCATTATTGTGAGTAATGGCGGCTATTTTCTGTCCTTAAAAATCTGATAAAGCAGACTGATAAGGGCAACAACGAACGTACAGAACATAAATAAATCCTGATATGTAATCATTGTTATCGCCCTCCTTTCTTCCGTCTGGAGGGCTGTTATACCCTCCGCAAAAACAAGAGGGGCTGCCGCCTTTGGCTCTATGACTTTCCGTAGCCATAATATAACACGATTCGCCTAATCCGGCAATTCTTTATTCTATTACCAATATCAAAAAGACTACCGGCAGCCGCTGATAGTCTTTTCCTATACTCAGATATTCCTTTACACATAGTCCTTATCGGTCATCTTACTCCATCATAATGTGTCCACATCCGAACTATTTTTACAGTTCCTTCATACTTAATGTCCTTAACTATTACGGGCTCTGCATACACTTGATAAACCATTCTATGCTGTATATTAACCCGCCTTGAAAAGAAGCCTTCTAAATTGCCAACCAAGCCTTCATAGGGAGGCGGTATCTTAAGAGGGTCTTCTCTTATTATCTCTATAAGCTCCTTGGCTTTTCGTTCTAATCCTGCCGACTTAAGATTTTTAATATCCTTTGCAGCCTGCTTCGTATAAACGATTTGATACATCTACCACTCCACCTCAGCTTCTGACACACAATCTTCGAGAGCAGTATTTCCTCCTGCTATAATAGATTCTGCCACTCCCGGAATTGCATTCAAATACAATGTCTCCTGAATCGCATTCCAATCATCCTCCGATATAAGAACACCGTTTTTCCCTCTGTTATTTGTAATGGTAATTGGCTGACTGCTTGTATTCACTTCTGTAAGTATCTGGTAAATATTCTCTCTCGCCTTTGTGACACTGATCGCTGTCATAATATCATCCCCCCTTTATCCTTATTATAACGTACGTCAAAGCGTACGTCAAATAATATTATTCTTGCACTCTTCCATTTCATTAGGATAATGTCCAATTTTACCCTTGCGTGATCGTCCTGCATTTCAGGAATAAAATATAAATACACTTTTTGGGATATTAATAGCAGTTATCACAAGTATTTTTCTTAACATTAATTTCTTTAAGATTCATCTCCTGTAAAAATATTTTTGACCAATCTTTTACTTGAAACTATTTATCCCATATGCTATAGATCATAGAAAAAGGGAAACCCAAAAAGCGGCTACCCTCAAAGTTATTGACTAAACTTTACAGTTTCGCCGTCACTATTGCAGTAGTGACGGCTATTTCCGTTTATCAGAAAATGTTATGACAAAGACTGACAAGGGCGCAAATAAATATACAAAACTGAATCATAACAGAATATGCAACCATTAGCAAATTCATCTTTCAACCGAAATTTATAATTCTAAGTCGCCGCCACCCGTAAAACGGGTGGCTCGGCTCGCTGGGTATAACCCCTTGACACCGGACAGCGTCTCAAGGCGCCCTGACTTTCTCTCCGTTCAAGTCACTATTGCACTTGACGCGTTGCTTATACCCCTGAAGGGGCGTTTGTACTACTTCGACCTAACCCTTAAAAGGGTCTTCATATTCTTTTACACTTAATTTATCCTGCATGATATCGTATTTCTCCTGATCCTGAATATATTTCTTTATTGTCGCTTCATTTAGACCTACCGTACTTACATAATATCCCTCTGACCAGAAATGTCTGTTTCCAAATTTATACTTTAAATTTGCATGCCTGTCGAATATCATAAGTGCCGATTTCCCTTTTAAGTATCCCATAAAGCTCGATACACTTATTTTGGGCGGGATACTTACCAACATATGAATATGGTCTGGCATTAAATGTCCTTCCAGTATCTCTACTCCTTTATAAGAACACAACTGTTTTAGGATATCTCGTATATCCGCTTTTAATTGATTGTATATCACTTTTCGTCTATACTTGGGAGTGAATACGATGTGGTACTTGCACATCCATTTTGTGTGGGCTAAATCGTTATTCTTATTCGCCATAAAATCACCTTTCCTTTCTTGCAATAGTGCCTGAACAACTCTATTGTAACGGAAAGGTGATTTTTTGTATAACGATTTGACTCCACCCGCATAGCAGGTGGTTTTTTGTTTCGGGCATTTCCATTTTTCGGAACACGAAAAATTACAATGCCCTCAACAGGCTAAAACCCATAAAGAAAAACAGCCGCAGAGGTCTTCACACCTCCCGCGGCTGCATTCCCTTCTCTTTATTCTATTATCGTTTGCCGCCCGTGGTGTCAGTCCCATTTCCGGCATTATTATTTGTCATATCGTTCACGCCCTGCTCTACGCCGTTGATAATATCTTTTCCGGCCTCGCCGACGCCGTCAACAACATCCTCCACCGGATTCGTGTTATTGTCCACTGCTCCGTTATTTGTGGTCGTTCCGTTGTTGGTAGTCGTACCGTTTTGATCCACTGCCCCGTTACCGGTTGTTGTTCCGTTATTATTTACCGCACCGTTCTCCGTGGTCATTCCGTTATTCTGGTTCAGATTATCCGGATTTGCCGGCACATGATCAGTCGTATTGCCCGGTTTATTGTTGTTGACCGTATTCTCGGTATTTGTGCCGTTTGTGTTGTTTACCTTGTCCTTATCCTTGTTTGTTCCACATGCAGTTACTGCGCTTAAGCATAAAGTAAGTACCAGTCCTGCAGCAAGTGCTCTCCACTTTCTCATAGTCATGATCTCCTTTTCCTTTTGGAATTACTATTCTTTTCAAGGATAGTATGACCATGTTTTTTCTGCTTATTCTTTCTGTTCTAAAAATTTTTTCCAAATTTTCAGAAACCGGATGCCGGCACATATCCAAGCGCCCTGGAAAGCTCCCGCTGCACTCTGCATACGTCTACCGCAAGCTCCTCGATACGCGCTTTCGTCATCCTGCTTGCCGGTCCTGAAATACTGAATGCATACAGCACCTCCTTCTGACAGCCGCGCAGACTGGCGGCAATACAGCGCACGCCCTCCTCGTTCTCCTCATCATCCAGTGCATAACCGTTTTTCCTTACTTCCTCTAACGTCTCCTGCAGCTTTTTATAATCGGTGATCGTCTGATCCGTCCGCTTCTCGATCACACTCTCATTCCAGATTTTTTGAACCTCACTCTCGGAAAGCGCCGCCATAATCGCCTTGCCAACGCCCGAACAATACATCGGATGCACCATGCCGACATGCGAAACCATCCGTATCGTACCGATCTTTGCCTCGATCTTATAAATATAGAGGATATTATTCCCCTCCCGGCGCACCAGATGCACCGTCTCCTTGCTCAGATCGGAAAGCTGCTCCAGATACGGCTTGGCAATCTGCAAAATATCCATGCGGTCCAAAATACGGCTCGCCATATTCACAAGCTTATAGGAAAGCATGTATTTCTGTGAGGACTCATCCTGCCTCGCATATCCCATATAAATCAAAGACATTAACAGTCTGTGTACTGTGCTCTTATGAAGCCCAAGCGCCGTACTAAGCTCCATCAGCCCCATCTCGCCCCGATCGGCAAGCATTTCCATCACCTGAAAAATACGCGCCGCAGACTGCACGGGATTTTTCATTTCTTTTTCTTCTGCCATCTGTTTTCTCCATCTCTCGTTCCTAAATTCCGTAATCCAGCCTTATGTTTCATATTACGGAACCTTATGGTATCATAGCACATACTGCAGAAAAAAGTCAACTCTGTGATTGCTGACGAAATCTCTTTAATGCTCCGTAAACCGGACGAAACAAAACAAGACAGAGCACTGCATTGGAAATCCCATGCGTGATGTCATGCGGGATTCCAGCCACCCACCACACCAGCGCGGCGTGCCAGCCGTCGATCACCAGATAAGGCAGCGCGCACAGCGCTCCGAAAAAAAGCCCGTAGGCTCCGGTAAGGACTGCCCAAAACCAGCCTTCCTCCCGCTTTTGAAACAAATGCGCCAGCAGGGCGAGAAGCGGCCATATATAAAGATACATGATCCACCAGATACCGAAGCCATACAGACATCCCTCGATCAGGACAAATGCCGCAATCGCGTAAAAAACCCGCCAGCCAAATACAAGCGTATAGATCACGATCAGCAATGTGACAAGCTCCACCCCCGGCAAAAAAGTGAGCGCCAGCTTCACCGCCTCCAGTGTTGCTACCATCACGCCGATGAGTGCAATATCTTTTGTCGTAATGCCCCTGCTCATCCGCATTACTCGGTCGTGTAAATAATCTGGTATGCCTCACCGTCTGCGATCGGCTGCTCGTCCATACCATACATACAGTATTCTCCATCTACATAAAATGCCCAATAAGCGCCGTTTTCATTATAATCTGCCACAACGCCGTTTACCGTATCGACCATCATGCCGTATTCACTCTCCGTTCCGTCTACGACAAGCTCCTCTGTCTCCCGGATCGCATCTCCAAGATATTCTGCATCCGTGTTCACCTCATACATGGTCGATTTCTGTGCATCGTCAATGACCTCAATGGTAATATTCTTTGCACCCTCCTGCGCCTTTGGCGACATCGCAAAATAGATGCCGGCAAAAACCGCCACGACAAGGAGCAGCGCTCCCACCGCAAGTATGATCTTCTTTTTGTTGCTTCCTTTCGTCTGTTCTGACATGTCCCTCTACCTCCTTTTTCTTTTTTCACGAGAAAATTTCTGCTCCTTCCGAAAGCTTCTTCCCAGATACCGAAACAAAACTGCCCTTTTGCGAGGGTGCAAAAGGGCATGGCAATACAAGCGTTTATGTACCATAACCAATTCCTCGTGGTTGTTTAGTACCGATGACAGGCAGGTCTTCTGACTCTAAGGTCCACGCGTCCTACCCCTTCCCATTTCCTGCCGTCTCTGCATAAATTCTGTGCGACGGCACATGCTAACAGTGGTTCTTATAGGATGCTCTCTTATTACAGCGACGAGATCGTACAGGACTTGCACCTGTTTCCCTTTTCACGCATACAGCAGGGCTGCGCCCAGCCTATGCGCACCTGACATCAAGTCATGGCAAGTCTATCACATCCCACCCTTTTCTGCAAGAAAATTCGCAGAAACCGGTTGACAAGCCCCCTGCAAATGCTATAATAAAATCACGTTTATTTTTATGAAACAAAGTTTTGCATTATGGAACTTTTTCTCATTACATCGCAGCGGCGTCTCACCGATGCCGCTGACGCAAATTAAGATCATAAAGGAGAACTATGATGAACAAGGTATTAGAAGAAATTTCCAAGATCGGAATCGTTCCGGTCATTGCACTCGATCGCGCCGAGGATGCAGAGCCTTTGGCAAAAGCGTTGTGTGACGGCGGACTCCCATGTGCCGAGGTTACCTTCCGCACCACTGCCGCCGAGGAATCCATCCGTATAATGTCTGACCGGTTTCCTGAGATGCTCGTTGGCGCAGGAACGGTTTTAACCACCGAGCAGGTCGACCGTGCGGTAAATGCCGGCGCCAAATTTATCGTAAGCCCCGGCTTAAATCCAAAGGTCGTAGCCTACTGTATGGATAGGAATATTCCGATCACACCGGGAACCTCCAACCCGAGCGATGTGGAGGCGGCAATCGAATTGGGACTTGACGTCGTGAAATTTTTCCCGGCAGAGGCGGCAGGTGGACTTAATATGATCAAGTCTATGGCTGCACCCTACACCAATATGAAATTTATGCCGACCGGAGGCATTAACGCAAAGAATCTGACAAGCTACCTTGATTTTAACCGCATCATTGCCTGCGGCGGCTCCTGGATGGTCAGCAAGGATATGATCAATGCAAAAGACTGGGCAGGCATCACGGCTCTCACAAAGGAAGCCGTTGCCACCATGCTTGGCTTTCAGCTCCTTCATGTCGGCGTCAATAATGAATCGGAAGACGCGGCAGCTTCCGACTCCGCAAAATTTGCGGCTTTGCTTGGCGAGGAGGTAAAGCCGGGCAACAGCTCGATCTTCGTCGGCTCTCTGATCGAGATGATGAAAGCTCCGGGACGCGGCGCAAACGGGCATATCTGCATTCAGACAAATTACCTTGCCCGCGCCATGTACCATTTGCAAAAGCGTGGCTTCTCCTTTGATGAGACGTCCTTTAAATATAACGCGCAGGGCGTCCTTTCGGTTGCCTACCTCAAGGAGGAGATCGCCGGCTTTGCCGTACACTTCAACCAGAAATAAGCTCATACCTGCGGAAAATAATCTGTATGAATTTCTGAAATTAAGAAATACTGATAAGGAGTGCAAGCCACTTCATTCTTTCCTAAATTTTATCCCGAGACCGCAGCGCTTCTATCATCAGGCGCTGCGGTTTTTTATGACATAGGAACCGGGGACATTCTTTGTTATTGACAAGAAAAAGAGAAGTTACTAAAATAATACATAAATAAATCTATCGATCAGAGAACGGAGGCAAACATGAAAACTTATCGTTGGGCAACCTTAGGCTGCGGCGTCATTGCAAACGAGCTGGCGCAGGCGCTTGCAAAGGACGGACGAACTCTTTACGCAGTTGCAAACAGAACCTATCAGCATGCGGTTGATTTTGCAAAAAAATATGACATTCCGCATGTGTACGAACAGATCGAAGACCTGTTTACCGATGAAAATATAGATATTATTTATATTTCCACGCCGCATAATACACATATCTCCTATCTGCGCGAAGCCTTAACACATGGAAAGCATGTGCTCTGCGAAAAATCCATCACACTCAATGACGCAGAGCTCGCCGAGGCGATCAGGCTGACGGAGGAGAATCATGTGGTCCTGGCAGAGGCAATGACCATCTATCATATGCCTGTCTACAAGAAAATTTTGAATGTGATACAGGAGAAGAAGCTGGGTGCGCTGAAAATGATCCAGATGAATTTCGGCAGCTACAAGGATTATGACATGAGCAACCGCTTTTTTAATCCTTCGCTCGCCGGAGGCGCGCTGCTTGACATTGGCGTGTACGCCCTCTCTTTTATCCGCTGGTTCTTTTCTGCTGCGCCTGATTCTGTCGTGTCACAGGTAAAATTCGCGCCGAGCGGCGTCGATGAGCAGGCGGGCA
>URJS01000032.1 GCA_900548205.1 uncultured Roseburia sp.
CAATAAATAAAAAAGAGCGGAACTATGGGATTCATAGAGTTTCCGAGACCGCTCTTTTATTATAATCCCAGATTTCCGCTTCCGGCGAGACTGATGTTTGGGGCGAATCTTTTGTTTCCGCCAGTCACGCTTTTGTGGGCAATGTTCTGCGCAGTTTCAAAAAAGCGGCGAAACATCTTTGTGATTCTCCGGGGGCTTGTGCCGTGCGCTCTGTGCAGCACACTGGGGGCAGCCAGCGTCGCTCCGGTACAGCAGGAGTTTTATCTGTCGCTCGGGGCGGGCATGATGAATCAGTATCTGATGTTTCTGGTGGCGGATGTGCTGTTTTTGATCTGCGCAGTCATCTGCCTTTTGAGCCGTGCGATCGGGCTCTGGAAGGAAAAAGTGAGAGTGTATACATACAGCGGTTGCAATCTGTTCTTTTTCGGGCAGCTTCTCTCGAAACTTGCGACGACGACAAAGACAATGTCGGTCATCTGCATGACGCTTGTGGCGGCAGTGTTTCTGTTTGTGGCGGCTCCGGTGCTCAGCCGGTGGAGCTTTGGGTATCTGGATTCGCGTTCCATGTATGACGTGCAGATTTCAAGCGATTATCACAATGTATCTGACGAAAGGGATCTGCAGTTGGGGGATTATGAGGAAGTCACGGAGTTTTTCCGAGAGCAGGGGATCGCGGTGGAGGCAGACGTGACGGTACCGCTATATCTTCCGCAGCGGGAAAGCTTCCACGACAGGGAAAAGCTTGATTTCCCTGCGGTGGCAATCTCGCTCGGCGATTACAACGCAATACGGGAAATGCTTGGGCTAAGCCCGGTCCGGCTTGGGGAAACGGAGTTTACAACGCAGTGGCATCTGGCGGCGGAGGATGAGGAGCGGGAGGAATTTCTGCGGAACAACAAGAGCGTTTCCACGGATGCGGGGGAGCTGACGGCTGCCACCACTTTCTATTATAACGACACAATGGGAGAGACTCTCTATAATCGCTATACAAGATTTATTTATGTTTTTCCGGATGCTGTCTGCGAAAAGCTGCTTCCTGTGAATCAGAAACGCTATATTATGACGAAAGAGCCGATTTCCTATGCGCAGGCGCGCGCGTTGGAGCAAGCGTTTTCTGAGGTGTACGCGGAGGAATCGGAGGACGGAATGGAATATTTTATCCGGCTTCGGACGCTGCAGGTCAACAGTACCAAGGGAAGTGCGTTCCTTATGGAGTCCATGATGATCTACGGCGCCGTCGTGCTGATGGTCATCTGTCTGACGATCCTCTCGCTGCAGCAGCTTCTGGATCTGGATCAGCACAGATACCGTTTTGGTGTGCTCCGGAAGCTGGGAGCGGATGAAAAGACCATTGGCACGCTGGTGCTTGGGCAGCTTGGCGTCTGGTTTGGGATACCGGTTGTGCTTGCCATACTGGTGTCCGCTGTGATCCTCGCCTATTTCCTGCAGACGGTGTCCGTCGAGCTTGCCGCCTATGTCGGTATGGGAGCGGTGGGAGCACAGATCCTTAAGACTGTGGGGATTTTTCTCGTGTTGTTTCTGGCGTATTTCTTAAGTACCGGAATGCTGTTTCGGAGGGCGGTTGCAAAGAGATAGGGGGCCGCGGATGCAGACAGAAAAAGAGAAGCGGACAAGTACAAAGGTACTAGACAATTCTGCGGATTATGGTATAATTTTCTTAATAACAAGAAGCAAAGGAGAAAGGTTATGATTCAACAGAGAAGCATTGCGGTATGTATTATTTTGACGATTGTTACTTGCGGTATTTATGGGCTGTATTGGTTTATTTGTCTTACGAATGATGCCAATACCGCATCCAACACGTTTGGAACGTCCGGGGGTATGGCGGTACTTTTAACGATTGTCACCTGCGGGATCTATGGTCTTTACTGGGCGTATAAGCAAGGGGAAAGATCGATGCTGCAAAGGCAAATCGTGGAGTAGCGTCCGGAAACAGCGGCATTCTGTATTTAATACTCAGCATTTTTGGCTTGGGCATTGTGGCATGGGCTCTGATGCAGAACGAGTTAAATCAGATGGCGTAATAGGATGAAAAAGAGGTTTTTAAAGGCTGCGGGCTGCATGGTCCTGCTTCTTACAGCAGGGCTCGGCTACGCAGCCTTTGTGCAGAAAACGGGTTGGGCGATTCCGTGCCTGTTTCGTGAGGTGACAGGGTATCTTTGTCCGGGCTGCGGCGTTACGCGGATGTGTCTGTCGTTGCTACAGCTTGATTTTGCCGCGGCATTTTCATACAATCCTGCGCTTTTTTTGCTGACGCCCATTTTTGCAGTCATATTTGTTCCTTATCTTGCCCATTACATCAGGAGCGGGAAATGGGAGTTAAGCCGTGCGCAAAATTTAATGCTTTATGTTTGTATCGCGGCGCTGCTTGTGTTTGGGGTGGCACGCAATTTTGTTTTTTAATGTAGGAGGTCTGTCATTTCCCGGATGAAAGAAAAATGCTTCGTTTATAGAAAAGTTCTGTACGGCGTCACCTGTGAGACGCGGCATCGGATGATCGGTGCAGGAACAGAACAGAGCTCATTTCCATATCATAAAGTGTAAGGAACAAGAGGACGTGAGACAGTGAACGGCATAGATGTAAGCAAGTGGCAGGGGGCGATTGACTTTGCGGCAGTAAAATGCGCCGGGATAGAGCTTGTATATCTAAAGGCAAGCGAGGGAATGAACAAGCGAGACCCGTATTTTTATCGGAATTATGCAAATGCAACAGCAGAGGGTCTGCCTGTCGGTTTTTATCATTATCTGACAGCAAAAAATGAGGCTGATGCAAGGGCGGAGGCGTATCATTTTATAGAAATGACGGAGGGGCTGGTCAATGATGCAAGGCTTGTCATGGGTATGGAGGATGTTACAGGATTAAGCCGCGCGCAGGTGCATGCGGTCGCGGAGGCGTTTCTTCGTGCAGTGATAGAATATAGCGGGAAATCTCCGGCAATCTATGTGGGGGCAGACACGGCGCGGCTGTTTGATGAAAGATTTGCGGCTTATCCATTGTGGATTGCACAGTACGATGTGGAAGAACCGGACATGGACAATGTGTGGGAGACATGGGCGGGCTGGCAGTACACAGACCGGGGACGCGTTGCCGGGATTCAGGTGTGGGTTGACCGGAATGTTTTCCGGGAGACGATGCTGGAGGAGGTACGGACTGCGATCAGGAGGCGCATCAAGTATGACGCATGGCGATTGTAATATTATGGCTGGTTTCCGGCGTATGCAGCAAGGCTTAAAATTTACCGCTTGACACTTTGTATCATACGAACTAATATAAATAATACAAAGAGAGGGGAAGGTGCGGCATGGTACTTGTGATTGATGACAGTTCAGACATACCGATTTATCAGCAGCTGCGCAATCAGATCGTGATGGGAATTTCTGACGGCAGATTAAAGCCGGGAGAGCAGCTTCCAACGGTGCGTGCGCTCGCAGAGGAGATAGGTGTCAATGCCATGACGGTAAATAAGGCATACCAGCTGTTAAAGCAGGAAGGGTACATTGTCACAGAGCGCAGAAATGGTGCGAGGGTTAGCCGGGAATTTGGCGGTGACGGACAGCTTTCGCCGGAGGCGGCAGAGACGCTGCGGCGGATCATCTCGGAGGCGAAGCTGGCAGGGATGACGCAGGAGGAGTTTGCCGCCCTTTGCAGAAGTCATTTTGAGCGGAGGGAGGGGGAATGATATGGTAGTTCAGATCATATTTTTTGTTACCATGTATCCGATATTGTTTTTGATGTATTTTTTCCTGCGGCCGGCAGGAGAGCTCAAAAACGGCTATTGCTTTGCCGTTGGCATGAAAGAGGAATGGATGGAGCAGCAGGAGGTCGTAGAAATTCAGAAGTGGTACAGGCAGCAGATGAAACGGCAGCTGTTGGTTCTGGCGCTGATCCCTTTTGTGACGTGGGTGCTCCCGGGCTTTGCCATTCCACTTACAGTGTGGATGCTTTGGATGGTTGCAGTCTGTATACTGCCGATGATTCCCGTGGCGCGAGCAAACGGCAGATTAAAGCGGTGGAAACGCGCGCAGGGATTTTCGACCTCTGTTTTCAGTGAGACTTACACAGAGATGAAAAATGCCGGTGCGGTGCGCAGGGTGAAGCTGCTGGCGTTTCTGATCCCCATGCTGCTCTCCGGCGCGGTGGCGGCAGGGAGCCTCGCCTATTTTGGCAGGCGGGATCTCCCGGCATATGGTGTGGTTGTCGTGTCCTTTGCCCTGATCACGGCTTTGTGCTACGTCGTGGCATTGTGGATGGACAGACAGAAAACGCAGGTCATCAGCAGCGACAGCGACGTCAATGTAAATTACACGCGCGCGAAGAAAAGTCTCTGGAAAAGTACATGGCTTTGGATGGCGTGGACGAATACGGCGTACACGGCGGCGACGGCAGTGGTGTTTGTGATCGATCGTTCCACGGTGGGGGGACTGGTCTGGGCAACGCTGGTCTATACGGCGGCTCTGGTGGCGTTACTGTTTTTGCATATGAAAAAGAGTGACAGGATTGAAGCGCGTTATGAGGAAAAGCGGCAAGAAGCCTATGATGCGGCTGTTTGGGATGACGCTTGGATCGGCGGTGTGATCTATTACAATAAAAAGGATAAGCGCACGATAGTGTCGCAGCGCATTGGGATCGGTACGACTACGAATCTGGCGACGACGACGGGAAAGGTGCTTGACCTGATCGGGCTTGTGATGCTGCTGGTCGTGATTCCGTTTTGCTGCATCTGGGTGATACTGGAGGAATTTACGCCATTACAGCTTGCGGTGGAGGGCGAGGCGCTTGTTGCACAGCATCTGGGGACTGCGTATGAGCTGCCGCTTGCTGAGATCGAGAAAATCACGCTCATAGAGGAATTGCCGCCGTTAAAGAAATTGAGCGGCAATGGTATGGAAAATATTTATGAGGGGACGTTTCGGAATGAGGGAGAGCGGTGCGAGGTCTTTTTAAATCCGCAGAATGATATTTTCCTACAGATTGAGACGGCGGAGGAAACCTATTACATGAGCGCGGCGGAGGATGCGGCGACGGAGGAGATTTATGAGGCTGTCAGAAGTAGGAAGCAGTTTGCAGGGGTCCTTGTGACAGGTGGAGAATGACGAGGTACGAAGAATGCAGTATTATATGGCGCCGATGGAGGGCTTGACCGGATATGTGTTCCGCAATGCCTACCAGAAGTATTACGGCGGAATTGACAAATATTTTACCCCATTTTTGGGGAATAAAAGGATGAGCAGCAGAGAGAAAAATGATATTTTGCCGGAGCACAATGAGGGAATGTGTGTCGTTCCGCAGATTCTGGCAAACCGTGCGGAGGATTTTTTGTGCATTGCAAAGGCGTTGCAGGATTACGGCTACAAGGCAGTCAATCTGAATCTCGGCTGCCCGTCCGGCACGGTGACGGCAAAGCGAAGGGGCGCGGGATTTTTGGCATGTCCAGGGGAGCTTGCGGTTTTCTTGGATGAAATTTTTGAGAAATGTCCGCTTGCGGTTTCCATAAAGACGCGTGTCGGGGTGGAGAGCTCCGGGGAATGGGAGCAGCTGCTCGCACTTTATGAGAAATATCCGCTGGAGGAGCTGATCATACATCCGCGTGCGCAGAAGGATTTTTATGAGAAGGGGATTCGTTTGGAGGCGTTTTCCTACGCCGCAGAGACAAGCCGGCTGCCGCTTTGTTACAATGGAGATATTGTAACGGCAGAGGATGCGCAGCGGCTGAGCCGGCAGTTTCCGCATGTGGAGCGTATGATGATCGGGCGGGGAATCCTAAAAAACCCTGCCCTGATCCATGAAATACGGGGAGAGGGGGACGAGACGCCGGAACAAAAGAAGGAACGGCTGTTTGCATTTTGCGACTGTATTTTACAGGGCTATGCGCAGGTTATGCAGGGGGATAAAAACACATTGTTTAAAATGAAGGAGCTGTGGGAATATCTGTCCAAGCAGTTTGTGTCGCCGGAGCGATATGTAAAGAAAATCAAAAAGAGTACGAGTATCCGGGAGTACGAGGCGATTGTCAGAGAGCTGTTTCATGTCTGTGCATGGAAAGAAGCTGTTGATTTTTCTGAAGAATGTTCTTGCAAAAATGAAAAAAGCATTGTAAGATAACATTGTTATATGACTGACGGATAAGTGGAGAAACCACATGAAGTATAACAAGATGCTGCCGACCGTCTGGGCGAGAAGTGCCCGGATTGTCGGCTTTTTGTATGAAATCAGGTACAAGGTTGACGCCGTGGTGCTGCTATGGTATAGTCACGGTAGTTAGTTATAGCTAACTACCAAAACAAAAAAGGAGGAAACGCAGAATGCAGAATGAATGGAGAAGCTTCGTTGGCGGAGCATGGGAGAATGAAATCAATGTCAGAGATTTTATTCAGAAAAATTATACGCCCTATGATGGGGATGATTCCTTTTTGGCAGGACCTACGCAGGATACGACCGATTTGTGGCAGGAGGTATTGGAGCTTTCCAGACAGGAGCGGGAGGCCGGCGGCGTTTTGGATATGGACACCGCGGTTATTTCCACGATTACCTCACACGGACCGGGATATTTAGATAAAGACAAAGAAAAAATTGTGGGATTTCAGACGGAAAAGCCGTTTAAGCGTGCGCTGCAGCCGTACGGCGGTATCCGTACGGCAGTAAAGGCGTGCGAGGATAACGGCTATCACGTTGATCCGGAGGTCGTTGAGTATTTTACGACACATCGGAAAACGCATAATGCAGGAGTGTTTGATGCCTACACAAAGGAGATGCGTGAGTGCCGTTCGGCGCATATCATCACAGGACTTCCCGACGCTTACGGGAGGGGGCGTATTATCGGCGATTACCGCCGCGCGGCGCTCTATGGCGTCGATCGTTTGATTGCGGATAAGCAGGAGCAGCTCGATACAACGCGCACGATCATGTATTCGGATGTGATCCGTGAGCGTGAGGAGCTCTCCGAGCAGATCCGTGCGCTTAAGATGCTTAAGGAGCTTGCGAAGATTTACGGGTGTGAGATAGCAAAGCCCGCGACGAATGTGAGGGAGGCGACACAGGCAGTTTATTTTGCGTATTTGGCAGCAGTCAAGGAGCAGAACGGCGCGGCAATGAGTCTCGGCCGTACGTCGACCTTCCTTGATATTTATGCGGAGCGCGATCTGAGAGAGGGTACGTTTACAGAATCGGAGATTCAGGAAATCATCGATCAGTTTGTGATGAAGCTGCGCTGCGTGAAATTTGCACGGACGCCGGAGTATAATGCTATTTTTGCGGGGGACCCGACCTGGGTAACGGAGTCGATCGCAGGAATTGGCGTGGACGGCAGACATATGGTAACGAAGATGTCTTACCGTTACTTAAATACGCTCAATAATATCGGAGCTGCGCCGGAGCCGAATATGACGGTGCTCTGGTCCGTGCAGCTGCCGGAGAATTTTAAGCGTTTCTGTGCCAAGACGTCGATTGCGCATTCGGCGGTCCAGTATGAGAATGATGATATTATGCGTGTGGTCCATGGTGATGATTACGGCATTGCCTGCTGTGTATCTTCGATGAGAATCGGTAAGGAAATGCAGTTTTTCGGTGCACGCGCCAATCTTGCAAAATGTCTGCTCTATGCGATCAACGGCGGTGTAGACGAGATTTCAGGAAAGCAGGTCGGACCGAAATACCGCCCGATCACCTCGGAGTATCTGGATTATCATGAGGTGTGGGATGCTTACAGGGATATGATGAAATGGCTTGCCGGCGTGTACGTCAATGCACTCAATATCATTCACTATATGCATGATAAATATTGCTATGAGAGGCTTGAGATGGCGCTTCATGACAGGCAGGTGCGCCGTTGGTTTGCGACGGGAATCGCAGGTTTTTCTGTGGTTGCGGATTCTTTATCGGCGATTAAATATGCGAAGGTTAAGCCGATTCGTGACGAGAATGGCATAGCGGTGGATTTTGAGATCGAGGGAGACTTCCCGAAATACGGGAATGATGATGACCGTGTCGATGAGATCGCCAAGGAGGTGTTGCACACCTTTATCGGATATATTAAGGGAAACCACACCTATCGCGGCGGGATCCCGACAACCTCGATCCTCACGATCACCTCGAACGTTTCCTATGGGAAAAATACGGGGGCAACGCCGGATGGAAGAAAGAAGGGCGTCGCATTTGCACCGGGCGCAAACCCCATGCACGGGCGTGATACGCATGGAGCAGTCGCTTCACTTGCGTCGGTAGCCAAGATGCCGTTTATGGATTCACAGGATGGTATCTCTAATACCTTTACGGTTGTGCCGGAGGCGCTTGGAAAGGATGAGGAGAGTGCACAGAACAATCTGGCTGCAATGCTGGACGGTTATGTGGAGAAGGGCGGGCATCATCTGAATGTCAATGTGCTCAAGAAGGAGACGCTTTTGGATGCGCAGAAGCACCCGGAGCAGTATCCGCAGCTTACGATCCGTGTATCCGGTTATGCCGTGAACTTTATCAAGCTGACGAAGGAGCAGCAGGATGAGGTGATCGCGCGTACGTTCCATGAGATTATGTAAGGGAAACCGGAAAGAGGGAACGGAGGAGAGGTATCTGCCGAAAGGGGATGCCTCTCACTTGCTCTATAGGAAACTTTGTTCCCTATAAAGCAACCTCCTTCGGGGGAACGCACTGCGGCGGAATGGAACTGTTTCGCTGAAGCGACCAGCCGCAGGCGGAGAATCTCGCAAGCGAGATTCTTTGTTAATTTAGAGAAAAAGAAGCGGGAGGAAAAGAAATGGGCAGGATTCATTCAGTGGAAACCTTTGGAACGGTGGACGGACCGGGCGTGCGCTTTGTCGTGTTTTTTCAGGGGTGCCCGATGCGCTGTCAGTACTGTCATAATCCTGATACATGGCGGGCAGATGCAGGGGAGGAAATGAGCGCGGACGAGCTTTTGTCCCGTTTTGAGAGAAATCGTTCGTTTTATAAGACGGGCGGCATCACTGCAACAGGCGGCGAGCCGATGATGCAGCCGGAGTTTCTGACAGAGCTTTTTACAAAGGCAAAGGAGCGCGGGATTCACACCTGCCTTGACACGTCGGGTATCTTGTTCCCGGGAACGACTTCTATGGCAGAGGCTTCTTATCAGGAGCGTCTGGTACAGATCGACGCACTGCTTTCGGTCACTGATCTTGTGATGCTTGACATCAAGCATATGGAAGCAAAGGCGCACCGGAGCCTGACGGGACACGGAAACGAGAATGTGCTTGCGTTTGCAAAATATTTGGAGGGGAAGAAAAAAGATGTCTGGATCCGCCATGTCGTTGTGCCGGGCATCACATTTGATGAGAAGGCGCTGACGGAGCTGGGACAGTTTTTGGCAACGCTCTCCAATGTAAGGAAGCTGGAGGTACTGCCGTATCATGCGCTTGGAAGGGTAAAATATGAGAAGCTTGGCATGGACTATGTGCTGAAGGATACGCCGCAGCTTACCAAGGAGCAGGCGAAGGAGGCGGAGCGCATTATCCGGGCGGCGTGGGGCAAAGCGGAAGCGGCGCCCGAATCCGTCTAAAATATGACATAAGCAAAAATCCTCTGCATACAATGTAAAAACAAGTAGTGCAGAAGAATGTTGAGTGATGAGCCGAGCGATAGCTCGGCTTTTGCTGACATAAGAGGTTGCTCGCGAAGCATGTCGGCTAGTTGTTGTATTATGGTGGGTATTTTTAGCTGAGATAGGTAGTGAGAAGGAAGCTTGGGAGCCATGATAAATGGGCAGCCGGGTTGAAGGAGAAAGAAGCAGAACCTTCATTTATGGTTTTGATGAATAACCATCGGATTATTTCAAAATATTTTCTCATAATTAGGACAAGGGTTAAAGATTAGGTAATTCAGGACATAGTAAGCTAAGGTATAAAAGAAAGTTTAAAGGCTGATACCTTACCAATATACTATTACATAAGGCAGGAAATTCTTTTTATAGTTTGTTCGCTTGTATTATCATGGACGATGGGATAAACTTAGTCATAGAAAGTTATTGTTTAGGTATAGGATTTAAGTGTAGAGATGAAAGTAGGTGTGGATTTGAATTTAGGGACAGAGAATGAGGCATTAGAATTTAAGAAATCAACAGGTGAATTAAAAGAAGCGATGTATTCAATCTGTGCCATATTAAATAAGCACCAGAAGGGAGAGCTGTACTTTGGTGTAAAGCCGGATGGAACACCTGTTGGACAGGTTGTGACGGAAGAATCTTTACGGGAAGTCAGCCAGAAGATCAAGAATCATATTGAGCCAAAAATCTATCCGGAGATCAATAAAGTTGTTTTGGATGGACGGGATTGTATTCATGTGAAATTTTCCGGTGAACAAGTACCGTATTTTGTATATGGTGTGGCAAAAATCAGAGTGGCAGATGAAGATTTGACGATGTCTCCGGAAGAAATTACAAGCTTGATTTTAAGGAGTGGGCGGGAAGGGAACCGCTGGGAAAATCTCGTGTCCAATAAAACGGTTCGTGATGTGGATGAAGAATTATTAAAGAAGTATACAATTCAGGCACACGATGTTGGGCGTATTGCAATTTCGTATACAGATAAGAAAACAGTTTTGAATCAGTTGGAGTTGACGGATGGAGACAAACTCTTGAATGCGGGAAAAGCACTTTTTAGTGATGACCTGATCCAGGATGTGCAGATGGCAATTTTTGCGACAAGCGAGCGTTTGACTTTTAATGACATTCAGCGTCATCACGGTCCGGTTTTAAAGCTTGTAGATATTGCGGAAAGCTATATTAAAAGTAATATTCATTGGAAAGTAGAGTTTACAGGAGCGCGGCAGAGAACTGAGGTGCCGGAGATTCCTATGGATGCAATAAGAGAAGCTTTGTTGAATTCTTTTTGCCACAAAGACTATTCGTCAGGAGAAAGCAATGAAGTAGCAATTTACAAAGACCGAGTGGAAATATATAATCCGGGAAGTTTTCCGGAAGGAATGGAACCGCAGGATTTTATCGACAAGGCAGAAAGACCAATTCGAAGAAATCCTAAAATTGCTAGAATTTTGTATTATTCAAAAGATATTGAGAGCTTTGGTACAGGTTTAAAACGTATTGTAAATTCTTGTGAATTGGCAGGCGTCCGGTATGAATTTCAGAAAAAGAGGAGTGGATTTGTAGTTTGTTTTTATCGATCAGAAGCCGGTAAAAAGCCGATAAAAGCCGATAAAAAGCCGATAAAAGCCGATAAAAAGTCGATAAAGGCCGATAAAAGGCCGTTGAATGATGAGCGAAAAGATATAATTGTAAAGTATATAGAAGAAAATGGTTGTATCAGTAACAAAGAAGCGCGTCAATTACTGGGACTTGCAGATTCAACGACGAAACGGTTGTTGCGGGAAATGGTCAAAGAAGGCATTTTAATAATGGAAGGTGAAAGGAAAACGAGGAGATACACTTTATAAATATGACATAAGCAAAAATCCTCTGCATACAATGTAAAAACAAGTAGTGCAGGGGATTTCGTTTGAAAGGTTATATCGAGGAGAGAGCGATGGAGATTGCCCGCTATATTATTGACAATCATACGACGGTGCGTCAGGCGGCAAAACATTTTGGGATTAGCAAGAGTACGGTACACAAAGATGTAACAGAGCGTCTGGCGCAGGTCAACCCTTCGCTTGCAGCAGAGACAAGAAAAGTGCTTGATGTCAATAAATCAGAGCGGCACATCCGCGGAGGACTCGCGACAAAGGAGAAATATTTACACCAGCATTAGGTGTGACGGAAATGGAGAAGGAACATGGAGATAAACAGAGAGGTTGTGAGACAGACATTTAGAAATTATACGGATGCCTATGATTCGTCGGACGAAAAGATACGGCTGAAAATTGCACATACCTACCGGGTCGCCGCATTGTGCGCACGGATCGCCCGGGCAGAGGGGATGAGCGCGGAGGATATAGAGCTGGCATGGTTGCTTGGCATGCTGCATGATGTGGGACGCTTTGAACAGCTCCGGAGGTATGGGACATTTTTGGATGCGGCGTCCATTGACCATGCAAATCTTGGGGCGGATATTTTATTTTTGGACGGGAAAATTCGTGATTATATCGCCGATACGCAGGAGGATGCGCTGATAGAAGCGGCAATCCGCGCGCATAGCGCCTATCGGATCCCCGAAGGGCTTCCGGAGCGGACAAAACGTCTTGCGCATGTGCTGCGTGATGCGGACAAGATTGATATATTAAAGGTGAATGTTGACACTCCAATGGAGATCATTTATGACGTTACGACCGAGGAGCTTAGAAATGCTGTGGTATCGGACGCAGTAATGCGAAGCTTTTATGAACATCACGCGACGCTGCGTGAGCTCCGTAAAACAGCGGTTGATCATGCAGTTGGGCATATTTCGCTTGTGTTTGAGCTTGTATTTGCGGAGAGTATCCGTATCGTTAAGGAGCAGGGCTGTCTGGAACGCCTGCTCAATTTTGAAAGCGATCAGCCAAAAACAGCAGAGCAGTTTGCAGCAATAAGGCAGGAGCTGACACATTATTTACAGGAAAGAACTACATCAGAATGCATACAGCTTACGGAAAGGTAATGCCTTTCCCCACATTTGGGAAAATAAGGGCGGCGGCGCAGTCGAATACAAAGAGCAGCAACAGAATTGTATTCAGACTGCGCCGCCATTTTTCGGGAAGACGAAACCACAGCCGCATCAGGCAGGGCGAGAGCAGACTGATCCAGAGCACCCCTGCGCAGCCAAAGCCTATTGCAGACCACAGACAGATATATCCGTGAAAATGAAATTGGGTGTTTGAGTAATCCCAATAGCGCAGCTGCCAGACGGAATCAAGAAGCCAGCCGATAAAAAGCTCAATTCCCGTTCCAAGAAGCTCAGAGAAAAGAAAAACGGCAGGAATGTGCAGAAAAATACGGCTAAGAAACGGAGCTTTGTTTGTTCGGCGGCAGGAACTCTTGTGAAAAGCGCCCGGATATGCTTTTGGGGCAAGCAGGAGATGAAACAGTACGCCGCCCACGCCGTAGATCGGAAGCCACGGTCCGTAAAAAAATCCGCGGTTGATATAATTCCAGCCACGCAGATACATTAAGAGGACCTCCCACAGAAATCCGACGATGGCGCAGAAAAAGAAGAAAAAGATTTCCAGTGAGAGGAGCTGTTTCGTATGTGTCTGCTCCGGTGGGCAGAGTTGTTTAAAATCCGGCAGAGGGTTTTGCTTATTCATGAAGATAGCATAACCAGTCTGCCGGATAATATGAGAAATAAAATAATTAAAGCGTTACAAAAATACCGCCGATGAGGAGAGAGATGGAGTATGCGGTCATTAGAACAATGTAGTTCTTTATGGCGGTGAGAAAGGTGGCCGGTTTTTTCTGCTCTTTGCGGAAAATACCGATATTCTTCTGTACGATCGGGAAGGTCAGAAGATAAAGCAGACAAGCCGGATGCAGCATACCAAGAACTACCATGATACAGGGAGTGAGATATGCGATATAATAGAGTACGGCATACAGTGTCAGCGAGTGCTTTAACCCAAGAAAATACGGGAGGGTAAAGCGGTTGACCTTCACGTCAGCGTCCACATCACAGATATTGTTGGCGAGCATGATGTTTGCAGTCAGACAGGTCGGGATCATACATAAAAGCAGCAGGGTAAGAAGCGGCCATACCTTAAAGGAGAGGCTGACTTCTGAAGGACTGAGAGAATAGGTAAGAAACGTTCCCTCAGGCATGTTGATGTAGAGCAGCAAAAACGGGGTAAGGATACCCTGGAAAACGCCGGAGCAGACCTCTCCAAACGGCAGTCTGGAAATTGGAAGCGGTCCGTAAGTATAACACACACCGCATAAAAAGCAGAGAGCGCCGACGAGAAGCACGACAATATCAGTGCAGTAGGCGAGGTAAAGCCCAAGCGCCGTGCTGATCGTGAACATTACAAGGATGATGATCAGTGCAGCGCGCCGTGGGAGCGGGAGCATTTCCGGATAATCTTTGCTGTCAATATAATTATTGATGGCAGTGGTTGTCAGGTCAAAAATAAACATGGAAGCAAAGAATATGAGCGTCAGCTTGACATTGATGGGCTGCCCTTCGTGAAATAAAAAGGCAAGCGTCATCAAAAAGGCGAAGACGCTTGTGATTTTTGTCATAATTTCTACATACTTAAAAAATTTCTTGATCATGAGAACTCCTTTAGCCAGCATTATTTTGCAGTCGTAAAATATCTGCCAATGGATTTTAGCATTCTATCGACAAAATTGCAATATTTGAATCGCTTTGGGCGTCGTTATACTATGGTAAAAATGACGAAGTAGAGCGAAAGTAACAGAAAATACGCGGAAATTTGAAAAAGGTATTGGAATTTGTAGAAAAATATGATAGTATTTTGCCTGTTAGTCAAGAAAAATAAAGGATTAGGAAGAAGTTTTTAAGAGGGAAAGGGAGAAAATCATGACGAACATCGTAGTGATCGGCGCCGGTTATGCGGGCGTGCTGGCGACCAAAAAACTTGAGAAAAAGCTCCGGAAGAAGGGAGTGGCAAATGAGACACAAATCACGATTATTGACAAGCATCCTTATCACACGATGCTGACAGAGCTGCATGAGGTTGCAGCGTGCCGTGTGAGAGAAGAAAGCGTTAAGATGAATCTTGACCAGATTTTTGCAGGACGCAAGGTCAAAGTCGTTTTGGATACAGTAAAGAAGATTCATTTTGAGGAAAACAAGATCGCAGGAGAAAATGGAGAATATTCCTATGATTATCTTGTTCTGGCAGCCGGCTCCAAGCCAACCTTTTTTGGGGTGGAGGGAGCAGAGGAGTACAGCTATACGCTGTGGTCTTATGATGATGCCGTGAGATTAAGGGATCATATTCACGATTGTTTCCGGATGGCGGCAGATGAACCAAACGCAGAAAAAAGACGTGCGCTGCTGACGTTTTATGTGGTAGGCGCAGGCTTTACGGGCGTTGAGATGATGGGAGAGCTTGCAGAATATGTGCCGGTTCTTTGTGAGAGATTTCATATTAAGCGGGAAGATGTAAAGCTTGTGAATGTGGATGGGCTGTCCCGCCCGGTACCTGTACTTCCGGAGAAACTCTCCGGTAAGGTGGAGCGCCGCTTGAAGAAGATGGGCGTTGAGGTTTTGATGAATGCCAGTGTGGTTGGAGTTGGTGAAGACTTCATCAAAATGAAAGAGGGAGAGGAAGTAAAGCAGTATACAGCAAATACTATAGTCTGGACTGCAGGTATTGAGAGCGCAGAACTTACGGCGGATGCGGCAAAAGAGGTAAAGAGCGGAGGACGTGGAAGAATTGAGGTTGACGCATACTTAAGAAGCGTAGATTATGAAAATGTGTATGTGATCGGCGATAATATGTTCTATACTGCGCCGGGTGAGGATCGCCCTGTTCCGCAGATGGTTGAGAATGCGGAGCACAGCGCAGGTGCAGCGGCAAACAATATTGCGGTAGCCATCACGAAAAAAGGAAAGCTGGAGGAATATGCTCCAAAGTTCCACGGCATTATGGTATGTGTCGGCGGACGCTGGGGAACGGCAAGAGGCGGTATGGCAAAGCACCAGATGAATCTGCCTTCCTTCTTTGCCATGTTTGCAAAGCATTTTATCAATATTATTTATTTCATTCAGGTCATGGGCTGGACAAAGGTATGGAGCTATCTGACGCATGAGATATTCACGATTCGTAACCGCAGAAGCTTTGTCGGAGGACATTTCTCAAACCGTACGCCGAGCTTCCTTCTCGTACCGCTTCGTGTATGGCTGGGCGCTGTATGGGTATTTGAGGCGGTGATGAAGATCATCGAGGGCTGGTTCCAAAAGCCGATGTTAAGTGAGTTTTTTGGCGGAGCCAATGCATGGTATAATTCCATTATCGCAAGCTATTTCGGCGTTGCTCCGGCACAGTCCGTGGATGCAGTCGCAAGCGCGACCTCGGCGGGGGCAGATGCGGCAGCAAGCGCGGGAACGCTTTTGCTTGATTGGGATTTCGGTTTATTTGAGACGATCTTTGTCAGCGGAAAGGACCTTGCGAGCTCCACACTGGCAGATTATGCATTTAAGTTAAATATTCCGTTTGTCAACTGGTCGGTAGATAACATGGTTCTTGCAAGCGACGGTATGCAGATGTTCATGCAGATTGTCATCGTACTCTTAGAGCTGGCAATCGGATTGGGATTGATGGGCGGTCTGTTTACATTCCCATCGGCAGCAGTTTCCATTATTCTTCAGTTTATGTTCTTAAGTACGACCGGATTATACTTAAATGGCATATGGATGGTGTTTGCAAGTGTTGCAGTACTCATCGGCGCAGGACGCACGATCGGATTTGATTACTATGTCGGACCGTTTTTAAAGAAGCACTGGAAAAATGTAAAATGGGTAAAGAGGTGGTATCTCTACAATGACTAATTTGTCCCTGAATTTTGAAACCGCGATGGAAAAGGCCAGAGAGGAAGTAGACCGTGTATTGTTATCGGCACCGATTTTGATCCGTACTTACACGTCGCATCTGACATTAACGCATGGGAAATTTATCCGCGCGAGGGCAGTGTTGGCGTGTGGGATGGATGAGGAGGGCTGTGTTCACAGCGATGCAGTTGTTTTTGCGGCAGCCATTGAGCTCCTTCACCTGGCGACGCTGGTTCATGATGACATTATGGACGACGCGGCTTTGCGCAGAGGAGTGGCGACGCTTCAGAAGAAGTTTGGAAAGCGCACGGCCGTAATTTGTGGAGACTATCTTCTGGCGGCAGCGCTTAAGGAGTTTTCAAGGATAGAAGATACGGAGAAATACAAGAATCTGAACCCGTCAAATTATGTGGGGCAGATCTGTATGGGAGAGCTTAGACAAAGCGCCAATAATTTTAATTATCAGCTGTCGATGTTTCGTTACCTGAGCATTATCAACGGAAAGACAGCCGCCTTATTTGAGGCATCTTATTTTGCAGGCGCCGCAGTTGTTGAGCAGGAGGAAAAACGGCTGCGGCTGTACCGGCGGCTTGGCAGATACACGGGAATTATTTTTCAGCTGACGGATGACTGTATTGATTATGAGTGTGATACAAAGACAGCAGGAAAAAGTGTGCAGTCAGATTACGAGCAGGGAGTCATCACACTGCCGGTGATCCATGCCTTTTATCATAGCCCTGAGCTCAAAAAGCGGGCGGAAGCGGGAGAGCTTTCGACAGAGGAGCTCCTTGCTGAGGTGAGAAAAAGCGGCGGTGTTGACTTTACACACAAGACAGCAGGGAGATATTATGAGAAGGCTTTGACTGCGCTAAAGGAGCTTCATTTTCCGGCGCTAAAGGAAGCGCTGTTAATTGAGCTGCTGGATAAAGCTTATTATGGATTAAAGAAATAGTTAGTTTCAGGTCGTATGATTCTTGCTATGAGAAAAATGAGAGGTGAAGGTTTTATGAAAAAGAGAATCGCGTTATTGTTAGGAATGGTACTCACAGTTTCTGCGCTTGCGGGCTGTACCAACAAAACAGCGGAAGAATTTATGCAGGAGCAGAACGGAAAGCAAAATGCCGTTGCAGAGGAATCCAAGGGTGATGCAGACACTGCGCTGGCAGAGGGAGAGGTAAAGACAGGACTTGCCCTTGTAACGAAGGTTGGAAGCTCTGCGGACGCAGCGGCAGATGCGGAGGGAATTGCCCAGACGGATGTGATGATTGCCGCAGTTACCGTGGATGCGGAAGGCAAAATTGTATCATGTGCGATTGACTCTGTGCAGAGTGTTGTGAATTTTGGAACAGATGGAAAACTTACGACAGATGTTGCTGCAGAGGTTCAAAGTAAGAATGAGCTGGGAACAAATTATGGTATGAATAAAGCTTCGGCGATCGGCAAGGACTGGCATGAGCAGGCGGCAGCTTTCGCTGAGTATTGTGTAGGAAAGACGGCAGATGAGGTGAAGGGTATCGCAGTAACTGAAGGTAAGGCGGCAGATGCGGACCTTGCGGCAGGCTGTACCATTCATATTGGTGACTTTCAGACGGCAGTTGCACAGGCAGTTGAAAATGCAGATGTGCTGGGCGCGCAGGCTGGCGATAAGCTGGGAATCGGGGTTATGACAAGTATTGCAGATTCTGCAGATGCAGCAGCAGACGCGGAGGGTGTTGCACAGACCTCTACAACGGTTTCTGCTCTGACGGTAAATGCGGACGGTGTGATCACAAGTGCGATCATCGACGGGGTGCAGGCGACCGTTAATTTTGACACGACAGGAAAGATCACAACAGACATTACTGCAGCAGTTGATTCCAAGAACGTACTTGGTGCCAACTATGGTATGAGTAAGGCCTCTGCTATCGGTAAAGAGTGGAATGAGCAGGCGGCGGCTTACGCACAGTATGCAGTTGGCAAAACAGTTGATGAGGTAAACGGAACTGCGGTGACAGAGGGTGTTCCTTCTGATACAGATCTTGCAGCATCTGTGACGATTCATATTACAGATTTCAATACTGTGATCACAAAGGCGGTAACTAACGCAAAATAGGCAGGCAGAATAAGGATCGGGGAGTGTGTGTTTATGCGCGCTCCCCTTGTTTATTTCAATAATAGTAAGAAGCTTCTCATTTTCTATCAAATAAAAAAGTTGTAATACCTCCTGAATCAATTGTGCCAAGTCAGGAAAGCCAGGACTGTTTTATAAACCGCAGCCAGGGCTTATCTGCGATCGTGGAGATTGAGTGTAGAGAACGGGATATATTAAGATAGTAGATTTACGAACTTTTGAAGGAAAGGCTTATGAATTTAGGAAAGAAAATAGGTATTTTTGCGGTGACTGCGTTATTGGTCGGTGTGCTTGCGGTACAATATGGGACACCTAAGGAGCAGAAGCGTTATACTGCTACCTTTTTGGAGGTGTTTGATACCAAGACGGATATTATTGGGTATGCACCGAGCAAGGAGGCGTTCACTGAGCAGGTTTCATTGCTCAAGGAAAAGCTGGTTTATTACCATGAGCTCTATGATATTTATCACGATTATGAGGGAATCAATAATATAAAGACGATCAATGATCAGGCAGGAATTGCTCCGGTTGAGGTTGACCCGGAGATTATCCGTCTGTTACAATTCAGTAAGGAAATGTATGAGCGCACAAACGGGCAGGTGAATATTGCAATGGGAAGTGTGCTTTCGATCTGGCATGAATACAGAGAGGACGGAATGAATGATCCTGCCAATGCGAAGCTGCCTCCAATGGATGAGCTTCTGGCAGCCAGTGAGCATACAGATATTTCCAATATCATTATTGATGAGAGTGCATCGACTGTGTATCTGAGTGATCCGGAAATGTCTTTGGATGTTGGAAGCATCGGCAAGGGCTATGCGGTGCAGCGTGTTGGAGAGTATGCAAAAGAGCTTGGAATGGAGCATGTGCTCTTAAGCGTCGGCGGAAATGTCTGTGCGGTGGGGCAGCGGCTGGACGGCACAAATTGGAGACTTGGGATCCAGAATCCCGATTTTGAAAGTACAGAGACCTATGTCAGGAAGGTGGATGTGGCGGATGCCTGCGTCGTTACGAGTGGAAATTACCAGAGGTACTATGTTGTTGACGGGCAGAGATATTGTCATATCATCGACCCGGATACGCAGATGCCGGCAGATTATTTTGCCTCTGTCTCTGTCGTTGCGGATGACTCCGGTGTGGCGGACGCGCTGTCCACGGCAGTATACAATATGCCATATGAGGAGGGGCTTGCGTTTGTGAATAGTCTTAAGGACGTGGAGGCTATGTGGATCATGGAGGATGGGAGCGTCCGGTACTCGGAAAATTTTGAGGTGTATGTGGCAGAATAAATTTGGAAAGTAGTGTGGCAAAGGCAGAGAACAAAAAGGCGGGGGATTCGTATGCAGCAGAATCAGATAGAGAACAAAAAGCGGAAAAGTGACATCGTTTTGATCGCGGTGATTTTAGTGCTTGCAGTTGCGGCGTATTTTGGCGTTAAATTTTATCAGGATAGCAGCACGAGGGAACCGGTTGCGGTCGTCACCGTGGATGGCGATGAATACGGGCGATTTCCGCTGGATCAGGATGTCACAGAGAGGATCGAGCTGCCGGACGGGGCTTATAATCTTTTGGTGGTAAAGGATGGAGCGGCAGACATTACAGAGGCTTCCTGCCCGGATGGCATCTGTGTGAATCACCGCTCGGTCAGCCGGCAGAGTGAAACGATTGTCTGCCTTCCGAATAAGGTGGTTGTGGAAATCCAAAACGGAGAGGAATCGGATGTGGATTCGATGACGAATTAGAGGGCAGAAGCTATGAGGACGAGAAGAATTGCGTATCTGGGGCTTCTGATAGCTCTTGCGTTTGTATTTTCTTATATTGAATTTTTGATTCCGGTCAATATCGGTGTGCCGGGGGCAAAGCTTGGATTGGCGAACCTTGCTATTATTGTGGCATTGTATACACTGGGGGAGCGAGATGCGTTTCTTTTGTCAGTCGTGCGGATCGTGCTGGTGGGCTTTACGTTTGCAAATCTGGCGATGATGATTTACAGCCTGGCAGGCGGTTGCTTAAGCTATGCGGCGATGGTGATCGCGAAGAAAACGGATCGTTTGTCGATGACGGGCGTCAGTGTGCTCGGCGGTGTTTTTCATAACATTGGGCAGATCTTGGTGGCGATGGTTGCGCTAAAGACAGAGAGTCTGGTTTATTATCTGCCGGTACTTCTGATTGCAGGAATTGCATCCGGCGTGGCGATCGGGCTTCTTGGCGCAATGGTAACAAAGCGGATTGGCAGGCTTTTTCCATAGGAAAAGCAGAAGGGCTGTCGTCTGTTTTTGTATGGTCAATAGAGTGGAAAGGTTGTTTTTCTGCATGAAAAAAGCCTTGTAAACAGGCAGGGGGTAGCTTATAATAAGAGAAATTGGCGGCAGTTTTTGCTGGCATATGCAGGGATGCCGCTTGATGAAAGAGCAGGAGGAAGATGGTTCATGAATCAGGAAAAGGTAATTGTCATTGACTTTGGCGGTCAGTATAACCAGCTGGTTGCAAGACGTGTCAGAGAATGCAATGTTTATTGTGAGATATATTCCTATAGGACGAATCTTGAGAAGATTAAGGAAATGAATCCGAAGGGGATCATTTTAACAGGAGGACCGAACAGCTGTTATGAGGAGGGAGCGCCGACTTATACAAAGGAGTTGTTTGAGCTTGGGATCCCGGTGCTCGGCCTGTGTTATGGCGCACAGCTGATGACGCATGTGCTGGGCGGAAAGGTGGAGAAGGCTCCGGTGCGCGAGTACGGCAAGACGGAGGTTTTTGTGGATCGGACGTCTCCACTGTTTACAGGGGTTGGAACGAAGACGGAGGCGGTTGCCGGAGCGGTCTGGGATGACCATAAGTCGGACAACCATACAACAGTCTGCTGGATGAGCCATTTTGATTATATTTCAAAGGCTGCACAGGGATTTCGCGTGGTGGCGCACACGGCAGACTGTCCGGTTGCCGCGGCTGAAAATGGGGAAAGGAAGCTGTATGCGATCCAGTTCCACCCGGAGGTGCTCCACACGCAGGAGGGCACGAAGATGCTGCACAATTTTGTGCGCGGTGTCTGTGGCTGTGCAGGAACGTGGAGAATGGACTCTTTTGTGGAAAATTCGATCCAGGAAATCCGAACGAAGGTCGGGGACGGCAAGGTACTCTGCGCGCTTTCCGGCGGCGTGGATTCGTCGGTGGCAGCAGTGCTGCTCGCAAAAGCGATCGGCGACCAGCTGACCTGCGTTTTTGTGGATCACGGTCTGCTCCGCAAAAATGAGGGCGACGAGGTGGAGGAGGTCTTTGGACCGAACGGCTCGTATGAGTTGAATTTTATCCGTGTCAACGCACAGGAGCGTTTCTATGGGAAGCTTGCGGGCGTGACGGAGCCGGAGCAGAAGCGCAAGATCATCGGCGAGGAGTTTATCCGTGTGTTCGAGGAGGAAGCAAAGAAAATCGGAGCGGTGGATTTCCTTGTGCAGGGAACGATTTACCCGGATGTTGTGGAGAGCGGTCTCGGAGGAGAATCGGCAGTGATCAAGTCTCACCACAACGTGGGAGGTCTGCCGGACTGCGTGGACTTTAAGGAGATTATCGAACCGCTGCGTGATCTTTTCAAGGACGAGGTGCGCAAGGCAGGCCTGGAGCTTGGTATTCCTGAGAAGCTCGTGTTCCGCCAGCCATTCCCGGGACCGGGGCTTGGGATCCGTATCATCGGCGAGGTCAGCGCCGAGAAGGTGCGCATCGTGCAGGACGCCGATGCGATTTACCGGGAGGAGATCGCGAAAGCTGGACTGGATCGGAGCATCGGACAGTATTTTGCGGCGCTTACCAATATGAGATCTGTTGGTGTTATGGGGGACGAGAGAACCTATGACTATGCGGTAGCACTCCGCGCGGTGAATACGATCGATTTCATGACTGCGGAGGCGGCGGAGATTCCGTTTGAGGTGCTCCAGCGGGTGATGAGCAGGATCATCAATGAGGTGAAGGGCGTGAACCGCGTTGTGTATGATCTGACGAGTAAGCCGCCGGGGACGATTGAGTTTGAATAACGGACTAAAATGCCGAAAGTCTGTATTTATGCGGGTTTCCGGCATTTGTTTTATCAAATGGCTCTAGTTTGGCTCTATTTGTGGGGAGAGTAATGGAAAAGAGTTTTTATAGATTTTGACTAAAGAAGGAAGATGACATGGATAATTCTGTGGATAGAAAAAATGCAATTAGATTATATTTAACTGGAACCATAGGTCAAATAACGGTAATAGCAGTTATTGTCTACCTATTGCGTAGGATGGGAATTGTTGTGGATTATACAACGGTGATAGGGATAATAGCAATTGGAATTGGTGGAATATCTTCTGCAATGTGGGGGAGTATTGTCACAGTTCGATATCGAAAAATAAATTTTAAGAGGATTGTAATTGAGTTTGTGAACATAAAGCAACCTGTATTCGGCTACTTGCTTGTTTTTATGTTTTTGAGTATAGAGTTTTGTTATCTATTAATGGGTGGAATGTTACAAGTAAAGAATTGGTATATTCCGGTTATATTATTTGTAAAAGCAATTTTGTTCGGTGGGATTGAAGAAATAGGTTGGAGATATACGTTTCAACCAATTATTGAGGAACAACATGAGTATGTGTTTTCGACATGTGTGACATTTGTCTGTTGGGGAATATGGCATTTCCTTTATTTTTTTATTGAAGGTTCAATGCAATCAATTCATGTAGGTAGCTTTTTACTTGGACTTTTGACAAACTGTTTTATTTTATCTGCATTATACAATAAAACAAGGAGCTTGTGGATATGTGCAATGACACATGCATTGATTAATACATTATCGCAGATTTCTGTTGGTGGAAATCTCTTTGTTTCACTGGTGTGTAAGGTGATTATTATTTGTATTGCCGTTTTTATTTCAGGAGGGATATGTAAAGATAATGAAAAAAGCTAAAACAATGTTGCGGGTATTATTATGGATAGTAGCAGTTATTGTTATTTTAATTTTGATTTGCTTTGTTTATCATAGATATAGACTTAATGCAGAGAAAAAATTGCGAGAGCCATTAGGACAGCTTGTTGATATAAATGGAAATAATATGAGCATATATGTGGAAGGGAGTGGTTCTAGAACGCTGGTATTTTTATCAGGGAGTGGAACCTGTTCCCCTATTCTGGATTTTAAATCCTTATATTCGTTGTTGCGTGATGATTATAGAATTGTTGTCGTTGAAAAATTTGGATATGGGTATAGTGATATTGTTGATGAAGACAGAAATATACAGACTATATTATCTGAAACGAGATTAGCTTTGAATAAAGCAGGGATTGAAGGACCATATGTTTTATGTCCGCATTCTATGTCTGGAATTGAAGCTCTGTATTGGGCACAGAAGTATCCCGATGAAATTGAAGCAATTATAGGTTTAGATATGGCTGTGCCAGAATATTACGAGAATATGAAAATAAATCTTGCACTAATGAAACTTGGACAATATGCAGCGGATTTAGGAATTACCAGACTAATTCCTACACTTGCGGAAAGTGATGCTATAAAGCATGGAACGTTGACTAATGACGAAAAGAATAGGTATAGAGCAATTTTTTATAACAGAACGGCAACTGTAACAATGATAAATGAAGCGAAGAGTGTTAAGGATAATGCAAGAATTGTAGCTCAAAATGGAGTACCACAGGTTCCTATGCTGCTTTTTATTTCTGATGGTACTGGTGGAACTGGTTTTGATAAAGAAACATGGAGAAGGATACAGGAAAAATACATCTCAGAAGTGGAGTCTGGGAAGTACATAGAATTGGATTGCCCACATTATGTGCATGATTATGAGTATGGAAGAATAAGTGAGGAGATTAAAAGCTTTTTAAGTGATTAATATTTATCAGTCATTTGAAGGGTGATTTTGTGGGATTGTATATTGCAGATGTTTTATTTTTTATGGTACAATATCGTCTAAGGAAAGTACCCATGACAGGGTGGTAGCCTCCCGAGTTTATGATACCGGTTTAACGGAATACATAGGAAGGGAGGTGGCGCCGATGACGGCTTATGAGATCATTTCGATTTTCATTGGGATATTAGCATTGTTGATGTCCTTTGGTAGCTTGATTGTAGCGTTGCTTGCCTTTCTCGATAAGAGAAACAAGCGAAAATAAAAATGCCTATCCTGTCTGATCCACAGGATAGGCGGTGTCCTTAAGGACATTCATTAACCTAAACTCGGAGCATCC
>URJS01000033.1 GCA_900548205.1 uncultured Roseburia sp.
GTAACTTACCAGCAGGTACAGAGATGTGCATGCCTGGCGATAACATCGAGATGACAATCGAGCTGATTCATCCGGTAGCTATGGAGCAGGGTCTTACATTCGCTATCCGTGAGGGTGGTAGAACTGTAGGTTCAGGCCGTGTTGCTTCTATCATTGAGTAATCAATAAAAGTCAGATTTTATGGGGCTTTCCGATTTTTTGGAAAGCCCTTTTGTATATGCAAAAGCCGATTGTGGCTGTGTTTTAAAGCTATAAATTTTGTATTGCGTGTGACAGTTTGTTTTGTATAATAAAAATATGGACAATGAGTAGCATAAAGGAAGGCGGAGTTTGGACGGGGGAAATAATTATGGGGACACGGAGCAAGAAGACAGGAGTAATGACGTTTGCTTTAGTTGGATGTTTGATCCTTTCTGCTTGTGGTAAGAATGAGCCGCTTGCAGAAACACAACAGGAGGTTACGGTTGCAGGGGATACGTCTGAGTATGCGACAGAGGATAGTACGGAAGTACAAGCTGCCACAGAAATTGATGCTCCTTCAAAAGAAGAAGTGATAGCTATGCGGGAGACTGTATTAGAAGGGATGTCAGCGGAGGAGATAGAAAGGCTGACTGAAAATATCAAGGTTGCCAATCTTCGGATGGAATCGGCTTATTTGTATGAACACATTTTTGATAAGCTGTCGGATCATGAGAGTTTGTATTGGAATTATTTTACGCAAAAAGGGGAGATACAAATAGGTTGGTCTTATGAAGGAAGTGCTGTAGAACGCAAAGCAATTATGGCGGACGAGGGGATTTCTAAAAGTGAATTTTATGAAAAATATGGCGAGCCAGTCATGGACTATAACAGATTTGACGCCACTAATTTTATTGATCTTATTGCGGATATGCAAAAGTCCGTGCATAATGAACTGCTGATTGCCGACCTTCAGCAGTTGATGGACTTGACAAGGTTAGCAGAAGAAACACACGAGATGCATTATGTGAACAGCATTTATAAAATCCTTCACGACTTAGATTACTACCTTTTAAGATATGGAGTTGAGGATGTTGGCATGTATACGCTGGATGACAGCATAGTATCTGAGTATTATGGTGTGCTTGCAGTGTATGGAGCAACGCCTATTTTGACAGAGACAGAGAACAAATAGCAGGTTCTGTTTTTCCAAAGGCAGAAAGTGATGCGGAAAAATACGGAGCTATCCGGCAGGAACACGAAGTGTTTGACAATTAGGATAGAAGTGCTTGCTTTTATTGACATAAGAGTCATCGCGAAGCGTGCTGCTCGTGGTTATCATATAGAACGCTTTTATTTTAAAGCTGCTTGTCCGGTTATAGTTAATGAAACGCTATTTTACCTATAGGGAGATAACGATATAGGCTTGGGAGATAATGATGGCGCTCATAGGAGGCAGGTTGTTTGTAAGTACCGGTTTCTTGATGATTTAGGAGAAGAAATTGAGGAAGGGTAAAAAAACACTTGTGATGGATAGGAATATGGGACAGGAGTGGGATGATGATATGACAGAAAAAGGCACTGTATTTTTCATCATGCTCCACGCCTTTTAAAGCCGGGTGGAACGGAAGGAGCACAATAAACACAGAGTTGCAGTTTCTTAACAGGAGATGGATATGGGGTATATGGGATTGATTTTTCTATATGTATTGAGTATTCTGATGATCATAAAGCCAAAGCTTCTTTGGAAAATTGAGAATATCTTTACGGTAAAAAACGGCGAGCCAACCGATTTTTATATAACTTTTTTGCGAATTAACGGAGTGCTTTTGCTTATCGGAGCTGTCATCGTTACGATTTATTTGCTGTTATAGAAAACAGCTTTGGGAATAGGTCAAACGTTATTTTACAGGATGTTTCGGTGACAGCTTTTGCATATGCATAAAATTTTAATCGTATGAAACTTTTTTCAATGCGCTAAGGTCTAATCTTTTGTATAAAGAAAATGAATAAAAGGCGCAAGGGCGCGGAAAAGAGGAAAAAATGAAAAAACAATTTGCAATGCTTTTAGTAACAATGGGAATTATGGGTACGATTTTCACCGGCTGCGGAAAGGAAGATACAACGACCCAGCCGCCTGCAGCACCGGAAAGCAGTGTGCAGACACCGCAGCAGGAGGAAGTGCCGAATATGGAAGCAGATACGCAGATTTCGTCAGATGCACAGGCACAGGCGGGAACGACAGGAGAGACAAAGACCGTCAGCGGTAAATTGGAGGACAAGAAGGATATGCTGTTTATCCTCACAAGTGATAGCGGCGAGTCTTACGCGATTGGCTTTGAAACTGCTCCTCAGGGTTACGACCAGTTAAAGGTAGGAGATACTGTTGTGATGGAGTATACGGGAGAGCTGTCAGAGGTAGACGCGTTTACCGGTGAGATTATTTCGCTGAAGCTTGCACAGTAGTTTGAGTATGGCAGATCAAAATTGCATAGAAGTGCTGACAGGAGAGCCCTGTGTGTGTTAGGAAAGCTAAGACACGCAGGGCTTTTTGTGACATAGGAAATTGCTTTGCCCCCTATAAAGCAAAAGCCTATGGGGAAGCGCATTGCGGCGGAATGGAATTATGTCGCAAATGCGACCCGCCGCAGGCGGAGAATCCCGCTTGCGAGATTCTTTATTGTTTTATTTGACATAAGAGCGGTTCGCGAGGCGTGTCGCCTGTTGCTTGATATGATGCAGTACGGCAGATTTTACAGATGTTAGTTACCGCTTCTGTGCCGACAGGTCTTTGAAGGTCTCCAGAAATAAAAGATCAAGCGAGCCATGCAGGGGAACGCCAAGTGTGCGCAATGTGTCAGAGAGTGCTGCCATAGTGCTGATCATATCGGCGATATTGGCATTTGCGCCCATGTGACCGATACGGATGACCTTTCCGGCGAGCGTGTCAAAGGAGCCGGAAAGCAGAATGCCGTGGGAGTCTCTCATCATGGAAAGAATCGCATCCGCAGTTGTCTCCTGTGGAATGTCAAAGACGGTGACCGTATTGGAATAGCCGCCGTTTAGGTGGAGGGAAAGTCCTGCGGCGGTTAATGCTACGCGGGTTGCGGCGCCAATACGGGCATGGCGCAGGAGAAGCTCCCGATCCGCTGCTATGCCGTCAAGAGCAGTGCGCAGCCCGTAAATATCACTGATTGGCATGGTATAAGGAAACCATTTCTTTTCATAGTAACCCTCAAATGTCAGAAGGTTCGCATAAAAAGAGGCAATCGGCGTCCGGCGGTTTCTCATTTTTTGCTTTGCAGTTTCGCTGATCGTCACAAAGGTCAGTCCGGGCGGTGCAGAGACCGCTTTTTGGGAGGCACCGCAGAGAATGTCAATTTCGGCGTCGTCTGTCCGCACGTCCTCGCCGAACATAGCGGAGACAGAATCAACGACAGTAAGAATGCCGTATTTTTTTAAAATCGGACAAAGCGTATGAATATCGTTGAGGACGCCGCTTGGGGTATCGCAATGTACCAGAGTGGCATAGGCATAGGAATGATTGGTTTTCAGATGCTCCTCAAGGACTTCCGCAGGAAACGCGGTCAGTACATCGGAATGCAGAATTTCGGGAATGCCGCCATACAGTTTGACAAAATCGACAAAGCCCCTACCGTAGATTCCGTTATCGAGGACAAGCACCCGATCGCCTGGTTCCGTCAGTGAGGCACAGGCTGCCTCCAATCCGAGGATCCCCTCGCCGTCAAGGATCAGAGTCTCATTTTTTGTGTGCAAAAGTCGACTGATCAATTCACACGTTTCCTTATAAAAAGAAACAAAGCTTTCATCTAAATCAGGATTTGTGCAGGGAACGCTTCGCGCCATGCGTACATTTTCCGGAATCTGTGTCGGACCGGGAGTCATCAGCTTATACATAAGAAGCCACCGCCTTTCTGAGAGGTGCTGCGATCGGAAGTACAAGGACGGCTGCAGCACCGACCTGAATGAGATTTCCGGGGATTGAGGCGACAGGCGTCAGCCAGCTCCCGAATAAAATCACTTCGGCGAGATAATAGCCGACTACCTTAATGACGGCTGCAAGAAAAAGTGCAGGAAGCAGTCGACGAAAGCCGTAGTGCTTTTCGGTTAAGGCGCCTACCGTAAATCCCATAAGTCCGACGATGAGTAAGGTAAAGGGAGCCCATGCCGTCCAGCCGGAAAGCAGGTCAAAGAGCGCCATGCCCACACCGCCGGCAATCGCGCCGCTTTTTTTCCCGAACAGGATCGCGCAGAGAAAAAGTGGAACGTTTCCGAGGTGGATGAGTCCTCCGTTTGCGGCAATGGGAAGCCGCAGGTTGATAAATGCGGTAAAGATATAGGTCAGTGCAATAAAAAGTGCCGTGACAGTCAAAAAGCGGATGTTTACGCCGTGCACGGCTGGTTTGGCGTTAGATGAAACATTTTGCATAGTAATTCCTCCATTTCTAAAGTGGTTTACCGTGAGGAAACGTGAGCTGAATTTCAGCTTCGGTTCTGCGGCGTAAAAAATTACATGTGGATGCAATGTTTTACACGATTCCTCATTTATGGGTTGCCTGCGGCAACCGATTTGTTTGACATAAGAGTGGCCCGCGGGGCGTGTCGCTCGTTGTTATCATACACAGTATCTGGATTAATTTAAAATGCCAGTTTATGAAATATTGACCATGCCAGTTTTGGGATGCTGAAACGAGAGCAGACAAAGAAGCGATTGCATGGAGGGTGTCAAACGCGTGATTTTGAGGTTGGCGATTGGCAGAAAAAGTGTTATGATAGCAGGGTAGCGTCGGTATATGATATTGACGACAGACAGATTACCAAACAAATTTAAGAGAAAGCAAAGCGAAAGCGCCGCAGAGGGTGACTGCGGGGTTTAAGGCGCACGGAGGTTTTATGGAAAAGGAAAAAATAGATCAGATCAAAAAGCTGCAGAAGGAAAAGGACGTTGTAATTTTGGCGCATTATTATGTGGATGGTGAGGTGCAGGAGATTGCCGATTATGTAGGCGATTCCTTTTATCTAAGTAAGATTGCGACAAGTGTGCCGCAGCAGACGATCCTTTTTGCGGGGGTTGGCTTTATGGGAGAGAGCGCAAAGCTGTTAAATCCGAAAAAGACGGTGTTAATGGTGGACGAGTGTGCGGATTGTCCGATGGCCCATATGGTGACAAGGGAGCAGATTGCCGAGGTGCGCGTGCAGTATGAGGACTTATCGGTTGTGTGCTATGTGAACTCTACGGCGGAGATCAAGGCAGTCTCGGACGTCTGTGTGACCTCCTCGAACGCGGTAAAGGTAGTAAGCAATATCAAAGAAAAGAATATTTTCTTTGTGCCGGATAACAATCTCGGCAGATATGTGGCGGAAAAGCTGCCGGAGAAGAATTTTATTTTCCATGACGGATTCTGTCATGTGCATACAAGTATTGAGGAAGAAAATGTAAGAGCGGCGAAGGAACTGCATCCGGACGCGTTGATTCTGACGCACCCGGAGTGTACAAAGGAGGTTATCGCGCTGTCTGATTTCGTGGGAAGTACCTCGGAAATCATTGAGTTTGCAACAAAGAGCAGTCATACAAAGTTTATCATCTGCACAGAAATGGGCGTGTTTTTTGAATTACAGCAGAGGAATCCGCAGAAAAAATTTTATTCTGTCGGGCACAGGCAATTCTGCCCGAATATGAAGCGTGTGACAGCCGATAAGGCTTTGGACGTTTTGACGAAGCTTGGTACAGACCAGATGGATGAAAAGAGGATCGAGCTGTCTGATGAGATCATGGAGCGCGCCGCAGTGCCGCTTTGGCGGATGCTTGCGCTTGCAAAATAGGAAGGAATAGGGAAGGATGCAGAATCAATTTTCCAGAATGGCGTTATTAGTAGGGGAAGATGCGATAGAGCGGCTCTCGCGTGCGAGAGTCGCTGTTTTTGGCGTGGGAGGCGTCGGCGGCTACGTCGTGGAGGCATTGGCGCGCAGCGGCGTCGGAGCATTGGACCTGATCGACAATGATAAGGTTTGTCTGACAAATTTAAACCGTCAGATCATCGCACTGCACAGCACGCTGGGACGGGATAAGGTCGATGTGATGCGGGAGAGAGTTCTTGATATTAACCCGGAGTGCAAGGTGACGGTGCACAAATGCTTTTATCTGCCGGAGACGGAAGCGCAGTTTGATTTTACGCAGTACGACTATGTGGTTGATGCGGTCGATACCGTGACGGCAAAGCTTGCGCTGGTCGTGCAGGCAAAGAAAGCAAAAACGCCTGTGATCAGCAGCATGGGAGCAGGAAATAAGCTGAATCCCGCAGCATTTGAGGCAGCGGATATTTACCGCACCTCGGTAGACCCGCTGGCACGCGTGATGCGCAGGGAATTAAAAAAGCGCGGAATCAAGGATTTAAAGGTCGTCTATTCTAAGGAAGAACCGCTTGTTCCTAAGGAAGAAGCACATACGGGGGAACAGAAGGAAGCGGCAGAGAGGGCAGGAAACGGACAGATGGAGGATGTGGCAGCGGCGCAGGAATTTCGATCGGCGAGGCGGCGGGCAACGCCGGGCTCTGCGGCATTTGTCCCGTCCGCGGCCGGGCTTTTGATCGCATCGGAGGTCGTAATGGATTTATGGATGGAAGGCAAAGGGAAGAAGGATGTTTGAAAAGACGATAGAGGAATTATTGGAAGAAACAAGAGAGAGTCTTGTGGTAGACCTGCGGAAGGAGGCTGACTTTCGCAAGGAGACTTATCCGGGGGCAAAGCATATCTGGTGGGAGGCGTTAATCGACCATCAGAGTGAGCTTCCCAAGGATAAGCCTATTTATCTGATGTGTTATACGGGTGATGTGAGCGGAGATCTTGCGCAGGAGCTGCAGGAGCTTGGCTACGAGGCGTACAGTCTGGACGGCGGCTATCGCTCTTATTTACGTTATCAGCTGCTCCATTCGATGGAGGAGCTGGAGCGGACAGATACGGAAGCAAAGGCAAGGCAGCGGGAGCGTTGTCTGGAGATTGAGCGCAGTGTTGTCAAAAAATTCCGCAAGGACATCTGGCGCAAGTTTACAAAGGCGATCAATGAATACGATTTGATCTGCGACGGGGATAAGATTGCGGTGTGCATTTCCGGCGGGAAGGATTCGATGCTGATGGCAAAGCTGTTTCAGGAGCTGGAGAGGCATGGAAAGAAAAACTTTGAGGTTGTTTATCTGGTGATGAATCCGGGCTATAATGAGTGGAATTATAAGACCATCTGCAGCAATGCCCAGATTTTAAATGTGCCGATCACCGTATTTGAATCGGAGATTTTTGATATTGTGGCAGGGGAGGAGGAGTCACCCTGCTATCTGTGCGCACGCATGCGCCGCGGTCATCTGTACAGTAAGGCAAAGGAGCTTGGATGTAATAAAATCGCGCTGGGGCATCATTTTGATGATGTGATCGAGACGATCCTGATGGGAATGCTCTACGGCGCGCAGGTGCAGACGATGATGCCGAAGCTTCACAGCACGAATTTTGAGGGAATGGAGCTGATACGCCCTATGTATCTGGTCCGTGAGGAGGACATCATTCACTGGATGAATTATAATGATCTTCATTTTATCCAGTGCGCCTGCCGCCTGACTGAGAGCTGCGCTTCCTGCGGCGGAACGGAAAAGGGCTCAAAGCGTGCGGAGGTTAAGGAGCTGATCCGAGAGCTGCGCAAAAAAAGTCCATATATTGAAATGAATATTTTCCGAAGCATGGAAAATGTCAATTTGGACACGGTGATCGGTTATAAGTGTCAGGGAGAGCGTCATCATTTTCTTGATACCTATTAAAAACAAAAATTATATCCCCCGGCGGGGCTTGTAGGCATACCGGAACTTTGTTAAGCTGAAAAAAGCAATCAAAGAGACAAGGGGGAGCAGTTATGAAACGAAAAATGGCAGCGGCGCTTGGTGTGCTGATCCTTGGTATCTCGCTTCTTTCGGGGTGTGGAGGCAGCGCGCAGACAGGCGGGCAAAATGAGGCGGTCACGCAGACAGGAGGCAGCAGTACCGAGCAGGAGAACGGAGCGCAGGCAGAGGAAAGGGACACGGTGATCGTGGCGATGGGGACGACCTCCGAGCCTGCGGCAGGCTTTGATCCGTGTGTGAATTGGGGCTGCGGGGAGCATTGCCATGAGCCGTTGATTCAGTCAACGCTTCTGCGGACGACTGCGGATATGGAGTTTGAGAACGATCTTGCGACGGACTATCAGGTCAGCGAGGACGGGCTGACTTGGACGTTTACGATCCGTGAGGATGTCAAGTTCTCAGACGGTGAGCCGCTGACTGCGTCTGACGTGGCGTTTACGTTTAAGACAGCGCTTGCTTCGGCGAACTCTGAGGCAGACCTTAGTATGCTCGAGCGCGTGGAAGCGCCGGATGACAAAACAGTTGTATTTCATCTGACGAAACCGTACAATGCATTTTTGTACACGCTTGCGGTATTCGGCATTGTGCCGGAGCATTGCTATGAGGCTGGCGTTTACGGAGAGAACCCGATCGGTTCGGGACGCTATCTGTTAAAGCAGTGGGACAGGGGGCAGCAGGTCATTTTAGAGGCGAACCCGGATTACTACGGCAAAGCGCCGAATATCAAAACGGTCATTATTTTGTTTATGGAGGAGGACGCGGCGCTTGCGGCAGTAAAGGCGGGAGAGGTTGATATTGCCTATACCTCTGCGACCTACAGCGAGGAGCAGGTGGAGGGCTATGAGCTGCTCGCATGTAAGTCCGTGGATTCCCGCGGTATCTCGCTTCCGAACCTTCCATCAGGAAATGACTTGACGGTGGAGGGCGACATGGTGTACGAAGGGGGAAACGACGTGACATGCGATCTGGCAATCCGTCAGGCAATGAGCTATGGGCTGGACCGTGAGGCAATGATCGACAATGTGCTAAATGGCTATGGACAGGTGGCTTACAGCGTTTCGGATAATATGCCATGGTCGAGCGACGATATGAAGGCGCCGTACGATGAACAGAAGGCAAAGCAGCTTTTGGCAGATGGAGGCTGGAAGGATTCGGACGGAGACGGCATTCTGGAGAAAAACGGTACAGCGGCATCATTTACAGTTTATTATCCGTCAACGGATTCGGTGCGTCAGGCATTGACTGCAGAGTTTTCCAATCAGATGAGGGAGCTTGGGATCGAAGTATTATATGAAGGGCTTGGCAGCTGGGATGAGCTTTATCTGAAGATGTATTCTGATCCGATCATTTGGGGCTGGGGATCAAATTCTCCGGTGGAAAATTATCAGCTTTATCACACGAATGGAGCCTGTAATTATACAGGCTATTCCAATGAGGAGACAGACCGCTTATTTGACGAGGCGCTTGCGGCAACCGATATGGACGAATCCTATGCGCTCTGGCAGCAGGCACAGGCGGCGGTCGGACCAAACGGAGAGGCGCTGTGGGTATGGTTTGCAAATATTGACCATCTTTATTTTGTGAGAGACGGACTTAAGGTAGCTGAGCAAAAGCTGCATCCGCACGGGCACGGCTGGTCGATCGTAAACAATGTGGATGAGTGGAGCTGGCAGTAATATTATGCGGTATATCAAGTTTCTTTTTTTGAATCTGGTGAAGATGGCGACGCTGCTGCTTGGAGTAAGCATCGTTGCCTTCACACTCATTTCGGCATCTCCGGTCGATCCGGTGCAGGCGAATGTGGGAACGCTTAGTTATATGCGCATGACGCCGGAGAAAAGGGCGGAGTTTGCGTCCTATTGGGGAACGGATGTGCCTCCTGCCCAGCGGTATTTAAACTGGGCGGGAGATTTCATTCGCGGAGATATGGGAATCTCCTTAAAATATAACAGACCTGTGGCAGAGGTTGTCTGGGAAAAATTTCAAAATTCATTTCTCCTTATGCTGACGGCATGGATTTTTTCCGGCGTGCTTGGCATTTTGCTTGGTATGATAGCGGGATATTATAAAGATCGGTGGCAGGATAAGCTGGTGAAGGGCTATGCGCTGCTGCTCTCAAGCACGCCAGCATTCTGGATCGCGCTTGTGCTGCTGCTGGTCTTTGCGGTCTGGCTGCGGTGGCTGCCGATTGGGATGAATGTGCCGATCGGCATGGCGGCAGAAGACGTCGGTATTTTGGAGCGGCTGCGCCATCTGATCCTTCCGGCTGCGTCATTAAGCCTCACCGGCGTCGCGCACATCACACTGCATACGCGTGAGAAAATGATCGATATTATGGAGAGCGATTATGTGCTGTTTGCAAGAGCGCGTGGGGAAAGAGGCATCACGCTTGTAAAAAGACATGCGCTGCGCAATATGCTGCTTCCTGCGATCACACTGCAGTTCGGCTCGATCAGTGAGATTTTTGGCGGTTCGGTGCTGGTTGAGCAGGTCTTTTCCTATCCGGGGCTTGGGCAGGCAGCGGTAGATGCGGGAATCGGCAGTGATGTGGCGCTGCTGCTCGCAATCACCGTGATCAGTACCCTGTTTGTATTTTGCGGAAATCTCATTGCCAATTTATTGTACGGTGTTGTAGACCCGCGGATAAGGAGGGGGCAAAGTCATGGATAAGAGAAAAAAGGAGCATGCGCGGGCAGGCGGAAAAAATATGCGGAGACAAACATATTTTTGGCTGCTGTGCGCGGTGCTTTTTTTGTTTATGGTTACAGCAGCGGGGGCGGTGCTTGGAGAACGCGCTGTTGCTACGGATTTTTCCAGAAAAAATCTTACGCCGTGTATTCCCTATCTTTTCGGAACGGATTGGATGGGGCGCGATATGCTGGCACGCACGCTAAAGGGGTTATCCACAAGTGTTTTTATCGGCATTCTCGCGTCCTTTGTCAGTGCGCTTATGGCGCTTTTGCTTGGGACGGCGGCGGTCGTGCTTGGAAGGTTTGCGGACACGGCAGTCACATGGCTGATCGATCTGATGCTTGGCGTGCCGCATATTGTGCTGCTGATCTTAATATCGTATGCGCTTGGAAAGGGTTTTTGGGGTGTAACGCTTGGCGTAGCGCTTACACATTGGCCGGGGCTATGCCGCGTACTGCGCGCGGAGATGCTGCAGATGAAGGAGTCGGTTTATATCAGCATTGCCAGACAGCTTGGGAAAAGTCCGTGGTACATTGCCAAGACGCATATTTTCCCGCAGATACTGCCGCAGCTTTTTGCGGGATTGCTCGTGATGTTTCCGCATGCGATCTTACATGAGGCGAGTGTAACATTTCTCGGTTTTGGGCTATCGCCGGAAAAGCCGGCGATCGGGATGATCTTATCAGAAAGTATGGCGTACCTGAGCACGGGAAAATGGTGGCTGGCGCTTTTTCCGGGATTGTCGCTGGTACTCGTTGTGGTCTTGTTTGACCGCATCGGAAGCGGAGTGCGCACGCTGCTTAGTCCCGCAGGCGCGCAGGAGTAAAAAAGGTTGAGGAAGGGGCAGGGGGAGAGCGGTATGGCACAAAGGCAACAGCAGGAGGAAATACTTCGGTTTGAAAAGCTGACGATTTCCTTTACGCAATATGAGGCGGGTTCGACAAGAAAAAGAAAGCTTTCCGTTATCTCGGATCTGTGCGGGGAGGTGCGGCAGGGAGAAGTGGTTGCCGTTGTCGGCAGCAGCGGTTCGGGAAAAAGTCTGCTCGCGCATGCCGTCTTTGGACTTCTTCCCCAAAACGCGGAGGTGTCCGGTGATATTTTTTATCGGGGGACGCGTCTGTCTCCAAAGGATATAGAGAGACTGCGCGGAAGGGAGCTTGCGCTTGTCCCGCAGGGCGTTTCCTATCTCGATCCTCTGATGAAAACCGGAAGGCAAATATTAAATGGCAGGCGGGATGCGGCGGCGAGAGAGAAAATGCAAGGGCTGTTTGGAAGGTATGGTCTGGAAAAAGAGGTGGAGCAGCAGTATCCGTTTGAGCTTTCGGGAGGTATGGCGCGGCGGGTGCTGTTAATGACAGCGCTGATGAGTGAGCCGAAGCTGATCGTCGCGGATGAACCGACGACCGGCATGGATTTTTTACTTGCCGCAAAGGTGATGGAGGATTTTCGCGGCTTTGCGGATGAGGGAAACGGTGTCCTTTTGATCACGCATGATTTAAAGCTGGCGCTGACTGCGGCAGACCGGGTGCTTGTGTTTTATGCGGGGACAACGGTCGAGGCGGCGCGGGCAGAGGATTTTAAGGATGAGAGCCTGCTCCGTCATCCTTATACAAGAGCGCTTTATCGTGCGCTGCCGGAGCATGGGTTTGAGGCGCTGCCCGGCACGCAGCCGTATGCCGGGGATATGCCAAAGGGCTGTCCCTTTTTGCCGCGCTGTCCGCAGGCTGACGGGCTGTGCGCGGGAGAGATTCCGATGATTGGCGTGCGCGGCGGTTTTGTGCTATGCAAGGATCGGCTTGCAGGAATCATAACAGTGAAGCAGTTATCTGCGAAAGAGAGATTTGTTGGGATGCTTTGGAATGGAGTGAGCTATGAGGTTAGAGGCAAAGCAGATTACCTATCGTTATCCCGGAGCAAAGCAGAATGTGCTTGAGTGCGTGGATTTTATGGTAGAGAGCCATGAGCGTGTGGGAATTTTTGCGCAAAGCGGGAGGGGAAAGACGACGTTTGGTCAGCTTTTGGCGGGGTATCGTAAACCGTCTGCGGGACAGATTTTGCTGGACGGACAGCCCCTTCCACAGGAGGGCTGCTGTCCGGTGCAGATGATCTGGCAGCATCCTGAGCAGGCGGTAAACCCGCGTATGAAAATGCACAGGGTAATGGCAGAGGGAAATCAGGTCGATGAGCGGATTGTGAGGGGACTCGGAATCGAGGAGGATTGGCTGGGGCGTTACCCCGGGGAGCTCTCCGGCGGAGAGCTTCAGCGTTTTTGTATTGCAAGGGCGCTCGGCGAGGGGACGCGTTTTCTGGTTGCCGATGAGATCACCACAATGCTGGATTTGATTACGCAGAGCCAGATTTGGCATTTTTTGTTAAAAGAAGCAAGTGCCCGTGAAATCGGGCTTGTTGTGATCAGCCATGACCGTGAGCTTTTGGAGCGGGTATGTACGAGGGTAACAGAGCTTGTGCTGTGAGGAGGAGCTGTTAAGCGCAGGATCCGGCGCAGATGAAAGAGAAATAGCAGATGGTCAAGATATTGAAAACCCGGCGGTGTGGGGGGATTCCTGCCGCCGGGAGCTTTTATTTTGTATATATTGCGTCGTTTCTGGAAAGAAGGTACACACAATACTGATTCATGCTGATGCCTTCCCTTTGTGAGTGTTCTGCCAATGTCCTGTGCAGGCTGCGGGGGAGTCGCAGCTTGAACTGACCGGAATAATCCTCCAGACTGTCCGGCTCATGGATTTCGATTCCTTCTTCGATTGCAGCCTCAAGCCATGCTCTCTTGGCATCCAGTGCATTAGCCACGGCATGTTCCACTGTCTCACCGCAGGTAATGCACCCGGGGAGATCGGGATAAGAAACGACAAAGCCACCTTCCTCCCTATCCTCGATAACTTCCATCCGATAGGACATTGCCATATAATCATTCAGAGTATTCATCCTTATGTTCCTCCTTTTCTACAATCTGCTTTACCATTTCCACATATATCGGCAGGCGAAACGAAAAGCACGCGCCGCCGGAGGGGCTGTCCGTCACCCACAGCTTTCCGTGGTGCGCGTCCGCGATTTCCTTTGCAAGGCAGAGCCCAAGACCGAAATGCTGCTTGTCAGAATGGGCAGTGTCTGCGCGGTAGAACCGCTCAAAGATACGCTCCTTGCAGTCGTCGGGGATGCCCGGCCCAGTGTCGGAGACACAGAAGCAAAGCTCTTGCCGCCGGAACACGGCGCGCGCCGGAATGTCCGACACGGACAGAGACAGTGTGACGCTGCCGCCGGACGGCGTATAGGAGAGCGCATTGTCCAGTAAAATAGTAAATAGCTGTGTGAGCCGTTCCGGGTCGCACACGCAGGAGGGGGGCTGTTCCTTTGGCAGATTAAGCTGAAGGGACAGTCCCTTTTTGCGCGCAAGCGGCGAAAACTGCTCGTAAACGTCAAGCAAGAGCAGATCCGGCTGAAAAGCCTGCCGGTGCATGGGCAGGCGGTTGGAATCCGAGCGCGCGAGAAACAGAAGATCGGACACAAGGTGCTGCATCCGCAGGATCTCCTGCTGTATCAGCGTGAGAAAATGCGCGTGATCTTCCTTTGAGGAAACCTTAGAGAGAGCCTCCGTGCCGGAGAGAATGACCGCGAGCGGTGCGCGCAGCTCGTGGGAGGCGGCGGAGACGAAATCGATCTGTTTCCGGTGGCTTTCCTCCGCCGGAAGCAGCATCCGTCCGGTGAAATAGTGGCAGAACACAAACAGAACGGCGATGGCGGCAACGCTTAAGCCGCCAAACAGCAGACGCTGTCTGACGATCTGCTCCGACAGCTTTGTCAGCGGAAACAGAAGGACAAAACCGAGTGTGCCGCCGTTTTTTGGGATGGTTCCGACCGACGCATAATAATCACCGCTGTCATCCGAGTAAGAAAACTCGTAGTGCACGGGCAGAAGCGAGGAGGAAGTCCGGTCAAGCTGTAAATGCCAGTTTTCTTCGGCGTACAGACGCACCTCCTCCATGCGGGCGTCTAAGGCGTCATCCGAGAAAAAACGCTGTGTGTAGAGCGGTTTTCCGTTGTCATAGAAATAGATCAGAAAATGGCTGTCTGCCTGAAGCTGCATCTGCCATTGCAGGGAAATGGCGGACTGGCTCTGTAAATGGATGATCATGGTATTTAGCTCCTTCAAAAAAGAAGCTGACGCATTTTCCTTTAAGCTGCTCTCGGAGATAAACAGACAGAGCGAGACGAGAAGCAGAATGGAGACGCTAATCACGAGCGTAAAAAATAAGGTCATTTGTGTGTGAAGCTTTCGGAACATAGATTACTCCTCTGCCGTTTCCTTCATCAGGTAGCCGATTCCGCGCATCGTGGCGATGGAAACCGTGCTGCCCACATGAGAGAGCCGCTTTCTTAAAAAATGGATATAGGTGTCGAGATTGCCTTCCTCGACGGGGGCGTCTGCGCCCCATACGCGCGAGAGGATGACCATGCGGCGCAGCGGCGTTCCGGCGTCGCGCAGCAGGACCTCAAGCAGTCGTCCCTCCTTGCCGGATAAGCGGATGCTCCCCGCCGGACCATGGAGCGAACGGAGCGCGGCGTCGTAGGAGAGGTCGCCGAAGCAGAGCAGATCATTTTCTTCATATTTCCCAGTGCGTCTGCCGAGGGAGCGGATGCGGGCGGAAAGCTCCTCAAATGCAAACGGCTTGACGAGATAATCGTCCGCCCCGGTGTCCAGCCCCTCGATCCGGTCGTAGAGCTCGCCGAGCGCGGTGATCAGAATCACGGGCGTGTGAATACCCTGCGCCCGCGCTTTTTTCAGGACGAGCAGCCCGTTCATCGTCGGGAGCATACGGTCGAGCAGCACCAGATCGTACGCATCCTGCAAAAACAAGTCCAGTCCGTCTCTGCCGTCATGGCAGACGTCCACGTCGTGCATTTCCTGGTTCAACTGAAATTTTAAGATGTCACAGAGGTTCTTATCGTCCTCGATCAGCAGTATTTTCATAGTCGGTCATTTCCTTTTGCCATTGTGTTCTTATCTTATCATAACTGTCTTAAAAAAGTCTTTAAAACCGGAAGAAAATTAAAGGCTCTTTTAAAGAAAGCTTAAAGGAACTTCTGGTATTCTGGTAGCAGAAAAGGAGGAAACACCAATGAAATTCAAACGGATCTTGCGCACGGCGCTTGCACTCTGCTGTATTGCCGGGATGCTGGCGGGCTGCGGAAATAAAACGGAAACACTGGAAAATACGGGAACGGAGACACCTGCGGAGCAGGCGGCGCAGGGGAGCGGCGCAAAGGGGCGCTTTATGGAAACGGAGGTTGTGCTGCCGCAGGAGGATGTAGACATTCATGCGATAGGAAAGCTTGCGGACGGAAGTATTGCGGTTCTGGCAGAACAGGCAGAGGCAGAAAAGGGCTATCTGTTTTACTCAAAAGACAATGGAGAAAGCTTTGAGACGACAGAGCTTTCATCCCCGTTAAACACCGCATGGCTCAGCGGAACCGCGATCGCACCGGATGGAACCGTGGTGGCTGCGGGTTATTTTATGGACGTCGAGAGTGGCGAACGGCTGGCGTTAAAGACGGTCATGCCGGACGGGACCGTGACGTCTGTGCCGCTGGAATTACCCGAGTCGCAGATGGATGGCGTTGAGAATATTTTGCGACAGCTTGCTTTTGATTCCGGCGGCAACCTGATCGGGCAGGATCTGGAAGGTACGATACTCTGGATCGACCCGGCGATGGGCACCTGCACGAAAACCTTATCCTGCGACGAGAAAGTCTCCTATTTTGGCGTGGTGGGTGATAAGCTGCTCTGCGTGACTGAGAGCGGGATCCGCATTTATGGAACGGCGGATGGAGAGGAGCTTTCCCCGGACGATGTGCTCTCGGAGGTCATTCTAAAAAACGCATCGCTGGCGCACAGCAGCTCCACGGAGGGCTTTCCGCTGATGTTTGGCGCGGGTATGGAACAGGATGACATTCTTTATGTCAATACGGACGGTATCTATACGCACAGTATAGGCGGAAGTGTGAGCGAGCAGCTTGTCTCGGGAGACCTGAGCTCTCTGAAAGCGGGGGGAATGCAGTTTGTCTCTCTTGTGATGGCAGGGGAAAAAGATATTCTTTTGCACGCTATTGGCTCTGACGGAGATAAGATTCTGCGCTATCACTATGACGAGACTGTATCGGCTGTGCCGGAAAAGGAGCTGCGTGTCTATGCGCTGCGCGATTCCTCGCTGCTGCGGCAGGGGATTCTTTTGTATCAGAAGCAGAACCCGGACGTTTTTGTCAATTTACAGATTGGAATGACCGGGGAGGACGGCGTGACGGCGGAGGATGCCGTCAAAGCGTCGAACACGGAGCTTTTGGCAGGAAATGTGCCGGATGTGCTGGTTTTGGACGGACTTCCGGCAGACAGCTATATTGAAAAAGGGATTTTGGCGGACATCAGTGAGGTCGTGGATACGGTCAGCGCGCAGGACGGTGTTTTTGAAAATGTGGTTGGCGCATACCGCGGCGCGGACGGCTGTTACCGGATCCCGGCGAGATTTTATGTAGGACTTGTACTGGGGGAACCGGAGGCGGTAGCGGCAGGAGCATCCCTGCCCGGTCTGGCAAATTTCATGGAGACGGAAAAAGCAAAGAACCCGGACGCCAATATGCTTCCGCCACAGACGGCACGGGAACTGTTGCAGACAATGTATGAGACGAGCGGCGCGGGCTGGTTTACGGAGAACGGTCTGGATGAGGAAGGACTGACGGAATGGCTTGACGCGGCGGGAAGAATTTATGCAGTAGACAATCACAAGGAAGATGCGTCAGGCGCGGAAAGCGGGGAGGAATTGATCGGAACTGCGGGAAGTGCGGCGCTTAAGATCCTCATGAAGGAAAACCGGATGGGGCTTGACACGGCGAGCAGTATGTCCAATCTGGCGGATATTCTGGAAGTCACCGAGCAGATGGGTGGAAACTATGGTCTGTTCGCGGCAGATCAGGTGCACAGCTTTGTGCCGTATCTGGAACTTGGCATGAGCAGTACGGCAAAGCCGGAAGCGAAGGACTTTATTCTCACATTGCTTGGAAAGGAAGCGGGCAGCACGGACGATACCGGTTACCCTGTCAACCGTGCCGGATGGCAGGAGCTCTGTGCAAAGAGCATCGAATTGTACGGTGTGGAGAGCACTGTCGCCCTCGCCATGTCGAATGAGGAAGGCGAGCTGGTAAGTCTGAACTATAATCATATGACGCAGGAGGTATGCGACGCCTTTGAAAAGCTGCTCGAGAGCGTGGATACGCCTGCGCCGACGGACGAGGTCATGGAGCAGTTTATTCTGGATGAGGCAGAGCGCTATGTGCTGGGCGAGACTTCGCTGGAGGATGCGGTTGGCGCGATCAGTCAGAAGGTGAAGTTGTATCTGGCAGAATAAAACAGGAGTTGGCATGAAAAGAAAGTATACGGGATTCTATTTTGTATTGCCGGGCTTCGCGGGCGTGCTGCTGTTTTATCTCGTACCGTTCCTTGATGTGATGCGGCGAAGTGTCTGTGCCGCGCTGGGCGATGGCTTTGTCGGGCTGGCAAACTACCGCACCGTGCTCACAAACGAGGCGTTTTGGTTGGCGGCAAAAAATACGGGAAGGTTTCTTTTGACCTGCATTCCCTGCCTGCTGGCGCTCTCGCTGCTCGTGGCGTTTGGGATACGGGAGCTGTGCCGCCTGACGTGGCTGAAAAATCTGTATCTGATCCCCTTTGTGATCCCGTCTGCGGCAACGGTTCTGTTATGGCAGCTTTTGCTGGAGCGCCAGGGAGCGCTCAATGGAATACTGGAGGGGATTACAGAGCCTGTGGACTGGATGAACAGCGGCGCAGCCTTTGGTGTCTTGGTCTGCCGCTATATCTGGAAGAATCTGGGGTATCATGTGGTGCTATGGCTGGCAGGACTGCACGCCGTGCCAAAGGAAATCCTGGAGGCGGCATCAATGGACGGGGCTGGCAGGTGGGAGTTACTGTTTCACATTCTCCTGCCCTACCTCAGACCGGTCACCTTTATGATCGTGGTCATTGCGATCGTCAACTCCTTTAAGGTATTCCGAGAGGCGTGGATGCTTGCGGGCAGCTATCCGCAGGAAAATATCTATCTGCTGCAGCATCTGTTTAATAACTGGTTTTTGGAGCTGTCGATGGATAAGCTCGCAGCGGGGGCGATGCTTCTCGCCCTTGCAGCGGCAGGCATCATGAGGCTGCTTTGGAAATTCTGGGACAAGGAGGAACGCTCTTGAAAAAATTGTTTGCTCACGCGCTCATAGCGGTCATGCTGTTTGCAGTGGGGATGCTGGCGGTGCTTCCGGTTCTGATACTTTTTAGCGGGAGCATCACCGGGGAAGCGGAGCTGTATGGCTGGATCGCTCCTATTTTGGGCGGTCAGGAGGGGTTTGTCCGTCTGAGGCTGTGCCCGGATTATCCGACACTGCGGAATTTTGTGGAACTGCTTTTGGATTCGCCTGAATTTTTCCAGATGTTCTGGAACACACAGCGCATATCGGTTGAGACACTTGCGGGGGGACTTCTGTTTGGAGTTCCCTGCGCGTGGGGACTGGCACAATACCGCTTTCCCGGCAGAAAGGCAATTCTCTGGTGCTATATTCTTCTGATGATCATGCCGTTTCAGGTGACGATGCTCTCCGAATATCTGGTGCTTAAGAAGTTCGGGCTGTTAGACACCCTTGCGGCGGTGATCCTTCCGGGAATCTTCCAGACGCTTCCGGTGTTTGTGATGTACCGCTTCTTTTCCAGTGTGCCGAACGCGCTGTTAGAGGCGGCGCGCATCGACGGGGCGGGAGAGCTTGGGATCTTCTTAAAAGTAGGCGTTCCGGTCGGTTCATCCGGGATTTTTTCTGCCATGATGCTGCAATTCCTGGAATGTCAGAGCATGGTGGAGCGCCCGCTTATTTTTTTGAAAAATAAGCAGCTCTGGCCGCTGGCGCTGTATCTGCCGGAAATATCGCCGGAGCGCGCCGGATTCGCGATGTGCGCATCGTTTGTCGCAATGCTTCCGGTGCTGCTGCTGTTTTTCTCAGGGCAGGAATATTTAGAGGCAGGGATTGTCGCATCCGCGATCAAAGAATAAAAAAGGTGAAAAATGTGCGCATGGAGGTAAAAATGACAGAAAAGAAAGGAATCAGCAGGCACGCGGTGCGGATACTGATAAAGGTAATGGCGGTCATCTGCATCTTTACCGTGCTCTCGCGCATCAGCGCGTCGCTCACCGTGGCGGAGGTTTTGGTCGAGTCGCCCTCGGCAAAGCGCATCGAGCATATTGTCGACGGCGAGGGAGTCATCGAGGCACAGCTTGAGACCTCCGTGCAGACGGAGGCGGGGCTTCTCATTAAAAATGTACATGTGAAAAAAGGTCAGAAGGTAGAGACCGGAGAGGTGCTCGCGGAGCTTGATCCAAGGGATTTGGCGGAGACGAAGCGAAAGCTGGAGGAGGAGTGGGAGATCCTTCATCTGACAAATCAGGAGCTTTTGGAAACGCAGAAAAAAGAGGAAGCAAAAGCACAGCAGGCACAGGAGCGCGCGAAAGAGGACTATGAGCAGGCGGCAAAGGAAAGTGAGGTTTCCCTGCAGACAGCGGCAGCGGAGCTTAAGCGGGCGCAGGATCAATATAACAGCTATGCAGCGACGCTGCCGGGGCAGACGACAGACGAACAGTTTCTACAGCTTTTGGAGCTTCAGGCAGTGGCGGAAGCGGCACAGCGTGCCTATCATGCTGCCGTTTTACAACAGGAGGATATTTTGCGCAAGGCGCAGCGTGCAGTGGAGGACGCGGGGGAAGAACAGGCAGGGAGTGCGTCCGTCGCGATCAATGAGATTAAGCTGGCGCAGCTGGAGCGTCAGAAAAAGAAGCTTCTGGAGCTGGAGGAGGCCGGCGGAAAGCTTGTGGCGCCCCAGGCGGGGATGATCACGGAGGTTTACATTCAGACGGGACAAAGGACGACGGACACGGCGGCAGTGACGCTCACAGATACCTCTGCGGGCTTTTACTATACGGCGGAAATTGAGAAGGATGAGCTTGATTATGCGGCAGTAGGAGATGCAGTCGTATTAAAGAAGGATGGAAAGGAGCGCGGCAGCTTTCAGGTCGACGCGATCGAAACGCTGGAGAATGGAAATGGGCTGGTGACGGTACGGATGAAGGCCGAGGCGGCGGAGGAATTTCGTCTGGGAGAAGCATTGTCTATGGAGATCAGGCAGGAGGCCTTGCTTCATTCGAGTACAGTTCCTGTGACGGCGCTGCATGAAGAAAACGGACAATACTATGTTTATGTGACAGAGCAGGTGGAGACGGTGATCGGTGAGGAATACCGTGCAAGAAGAATTGAGGTGGAGCTTTTGGATAAAAATGATTCGTATGCGGCGATTGGTGAGGGGGCGCTGGGGGGAGACGCGCAGGTGATCGTCGATTCCAGCCGCTACATTGATGCAGGCAGCAAGGTGCGCCTGCAAAAGCCATGAAACGCCGGATAGAAGGGGAGGAGCGTTTGTTCGCAGTCAGGTGGGCGGCGGTTCTTCTTACGGCGTGCGTCTGCATCGTGTTGTCGGGCTTGTCAATGCAAAAGGCGCATGATCTCCAGCGAAATATCAGCATTCTTTTTGAAAATGAGCCGATGAGCGGCGCCGTGGCACAGGCAATCCGCGATGCGCAGCAGCGGGCAGAGGATGCGGTCGACTTTGTTGCATGGCAGGAATATAAGAACAGAAGTGTGACAAATGAGCATGAGACGGGCGCTGTTTTTACGAATGTCCTAGAATTTTGCGGCTCGCCGGCGCTGCTGCTGCCGGAGGGGCATCTGCTCGGTGAAGCAGGAGAAAACGGCTGTCTGATCGGGGAGAAAACGGCACAGGAGCTGTTTGGAACCCGCCGTGCGGCAGGAAACAGGCTGCGCTACAAGGGAGAGATCTATACGGTGCGCGGCGTTTTAAAGGAACCTGCGGAGCTTGTCATTATAGAAAATAATTCCAAGGAGGCGGCTTTCGGGCGTGTGACGATTGCGGCAGAAGCGCAGCGGACAAAGGGCAGGACTGCGGAGCAGTTTCTGGCAGGCTATGGCTTAGAGGGGAGCTGTCTGCGGTACGATTTCTTGGAAGCGCCTTACTGGATGGAGCTGATTCCGGGAAAGTGGTCAGATTTTGATCAACTGGAGCAGAGCTTTCTCAAATTGCAAAACGATATGGCGGATTTATTTGTAGCAGAAAAGAGCAGCCTTGAGCTGCTCTGGTTTCAAAGTGTTGGGTTTTCCGTCCTGGGATTTTTGGCGGGAGTATTTCTGCTTTGGAAATTATTTTTTCCGAAGCGTGTTAAAACGTAATGTTTGATTTTTGCTTCAGCAGTCTGCCGCCGTTTACGATGAGAAGAATACCGGAAGTGATTCCGCCGATCAGAACGCAGATTCCGATTGCAAGATTGGCAGCACCGATACCGCCTACCGTTTTATACAGCTTTTCATTCATATCCATAACCTCCTTTGCATGTCTGCAAGCTTCCTGATATTTATTTTAGCATTATCGGCGGAAATATACAAACACGGATTTGTGAAATATTGCAGGCAGAAGTTTTTCAAAAGAGAGGAAAGCGGGACATTTTTCTAAAAGAAATTTTAAACTGAATAATTAAAATGCAGGAACAGCTCTTTTTGTGTTATATTTGAATTATCACAAAAGATAGAAAAAGGAGCTTCCCGCATGACAAGGATAACACAATATCAAAAGGCAAAAAATTTTACCAGTATACCGCTATCGGCGAATACTCCATACGTCTGCTTGGCTGGAAGACACTGAATCAGGTACTGCGGAATTTTTTGACGGTCAGTGTAACAAATGTTTGAAAATCCGCAATCTAAAGGACACGAATGATGAGGGACACGATCAATATCATTGTTCCGTGCTTTTGGCGCTTAGTGGCATGGCAATTTTGATAAATGAGTTTTTGCGGAAGGATATGTGGATGGAATCCTTTCCGGGTGTGAGCTGTCTGTGATAGGAGATACGATTGCTTCAAACAACGGACTGTGTCTATCGGGAAGCGGCATAGAGCCGGAGGAGGGGCTGCATGGATAAGAGAGCATATTATCAAAAATATTATAAGGTCATCCGTCTGATGGGATTTTTATTGCTTCTGGTTTTTTATCCTGTCTTTTACACGTTGGCGGCGGATGACATTGAGGGATATGGCTGGAGTGATGAGGAGCATATTGTCATCGGTACGGAGGACAAGGACATCATGGTGTTTGACGGGAACGGAGCTCTTATGAGAATTTTTTCTGTTGAAAATATTGCAGATACCTACTCCATGTATTTGCAGGAGGGAATCTATATCTTTCCAAACAGGTCAGACAACGCGTATGTCTATGAGCCGGACGGAACGCTGCGGGAAAGCAGCAAACAGGATATATATTGGGAGAGATTAAATATCAAGAGCCATTCTGTCACATTGGAAGCGGCACGCAGACAGAACCGGACAAATCTGGAATATTCTTCATTTTTAGGAATGAAAAAAATCGTGCTGCACAGAAACGGGGAGGAAAAAATTTTGTTCCAGACGGACTCGACGGCTTTTATCATAAAGTTTTTCGTGGGATATGCTGTTGTTCTGGGTGGCTTTGGAGTCATTTGCGGCGTGATCAAACGTACATATTTGGAGCAGGAGTAGGGGAGAGAAAGGAATCGAAAAGATTTGCTTTTACTGGGATGAAGATTGCGAGAGATTATTTAGCGATTTAGTTCATGAAGGAACTCACGCGCTGGATTACATAAATGGGTTTGGCATAAAGGGAGTATCAAGATGGTTTTGGGAAAAAAGGGCATATTTTTATGAACGTCAATACCAAATTGTTACAGGAAGTGAGGTTGACTACTCTACTATAGATGATATGTTAGTACACATTTTTTCAAATTACGATAGAGAAGTATATAATCCGTATAATACTTAGCAAAACAGATGCAAGGAAAGAAGGGATTAAAATGGAGCAATTAATCAAAGATATTATTAATTTTTTGTCTACGAGGGATATTAGTATGATTGCAAAGGACGGAAACGATTGTGAATATGATAAATTTATAACAATTTCTACAGAAATTTTAGGCTGGTTGAAACTTGAACATAAAAGAGAATTATGGAAACAAGAGAGGAAGTATGTAAAGCAAAAGCCTCTTAAATTAAATTTTGATTATCCTTGGTGTAATCAAATGAAAGACATTGTAGAAAAAAACGAGAGATTTAAACAATTTTTTACGATTGTGGGAACAAATTTTGACTTTTCAAAAATAGTTACAGAAGAAGAAAAACAAAAAGTTAGAAAGTATGTATGTGATAACTATGAGCCATTTTCAGTAAAACGATAATGTTTTTCGTCTGGCTCTGCCGAGCCGTGTCCAAGAGGCTAGGGTGATCCACCATCCGATGGGAACAGAAAAGGAAAGGATATTTTATGAAACTATAAAACGCTATAAAGAAATGAGAGGATGGAATTAATGGATAAATGTGAATGTGGAGCCCCGATTCGTATGAATGTAGGAGAGTGTATTCATGATGGAATATTTAGATGGCATGTAGCTATCCATTGCGATAATTGTGGGAAGGATATAGAAATGGATGGTAATAGTATCGAAAGTATTCCAAAAGATGTCCAATTACTAATTAGTGTCTGCTGATTAAGCAGATATCTGCAACTTCCAACGCTTACATCTGCTCCGCT
>URJS01000034.1 GCA_900548205.1 uncultured Roseburia sp.
ATGTCCTGAAATTACCAGAATGTCTTCCTGTGTACAAAGTGCATCGATCTCCTTCATTAAAGATTTTAACTGTTTTTCCTCTGTATCTTGTGGCATAAGAACGCTAAGTGAAATTGCCTTGATTTTTGCTCCGGCTGCCAGCATACTATTTACAGCGCCATAGACAGCTCTCTTTGCCGCAAATGTCCAGCCTTCTATCGGATTCACCGATAATGCCACCCCGGCATCCTCTGAAAATTCCGGCATAAAAAGAACCCCGGCATCCTCACCGGATGCCAGAGAGCCTTCTTCACTGTGATTATGCAACTGTCTTAGTACCGAGCGTTTTAAAATACTCTCTTTTACTTTTCCTATCCGCATAACATCTCCCACACAGAGCAGGCATATACCTGCTCTGTTTTATCTATTTTTCATTCATTATTCTTCATTAATTACCGTTTGGCTTTTCCACATCGGCTTTGGCTTTATCCTCTGCCTTTGTTGTTTTCTTTCCAGTTTCTGTCGTTGGCTTTGGAACTTCTTTTTTCTTTGTTCCAACACGAACAACCGATGGCGTTGACATGTAAGAACTGGAATTCACCTGTGTTCTCTTTGTCTCTTTGCCGTCTATGTATACAACCTTCCACAGCCTTGCTACATATCCGACGTGTGAGCCCTGCGCCACTCCGATATATCCGACCGGGTCTCCTGTCGCAACAAACTGGATCCCCGGATCCTGTCTTGATACGATCTCACTCTCATAAGTCACCACGCGGTTTTTCGGTCTCGTCTCATCTCCGTAAATATTAAAATAAAGGTCTTTCCCGACCGTATAGCCCTCAATATAAATCGGGCTGTCATAATTATTGACAAAGCAGAGATCCTTATAATCTCCTGCGATCGCCGCATCCATAGACGGCTTGACATAGCCTACGACCATAGAGTGATTAAAGCGCTCTGTAATCTCAAGCTCCGCCAGGATCACTGCATTGTACAGGGTGGTAGAGACCTGACACACACCGCCGCCGTAAGACTCTACCGTCTGCCCGTTCTCATAGGCTCCCGCCAGCTTATAGCCCATAGACGCGTCTAACGGACCAATCGCGTCCGCAACAGAGAATTCCTCTCCCGGATACAAAACCGTACCGTCGATCAGGTCCGCCGCAAGCGCAATATTCGTACAGCGGTTTGCATTGGAGTCCTTATAATTTGTGCTGTAGCCGCCCAGGAGGTCCTCAATGACAGACAGCTCCTCCTTGCTGCCGCGCGGCTCTACGATCTTTGCCACCAGCGGAAGCTCTGCAGCCGCCCCGTCCCATTCCTCTCTGATAAACGAAGTAATGGCGGCTGCAGATTCCTTGACGTTCACTGCAATCCCCTGCTCTCCCGGCACAAACACAAAGCTGCCGTTCTTGCGCTCAAGGCCGTTGTCTACCGCCTCCTGATCCAGCTCCTTCGCCTTCTCCTCCAGTACCTCTGCAACCTTGGAGGCATCAACGGAGAGACGCAGATCTATCACCTTCTCGCCCTGCTCCAAGTCCTTCTTATCCTTGTATCTCTTAATAAGATTCCCGCTTCTTCCAACGTCCAAAGCCGCATCAATGATACTCATATCCGAAAAGGAGACGCCAAGCTCCTCTCCCGTCACCTCTGCGCTCTTGCCGCCCACCGACAGCGTAAGCTCTGCGCTGTCCGCTTCCTGCACATAAGTATCCACAGCTTCCGCTGCTTCCTCTCTCGTCATTCCGCCCACATAAATACTTCCGATATAGACGCCCTCTGCGATCGTCTCGCTTTCCGCTGCCTGCGCAGTGACCGGAACTGCCAAAAGCAGACCTGCAAATACCGCCGCTTTCGGCAGCATCAAAAATCTGTTTTTCTTCTTCATTCTTTCCCCTCTGATTTTTTCTGTGCGCCCACAATGCGCTACTTTCCCATATTCCCGTTACTTTCGTCTTATTTTAACATACCCGCTTTCTTTTTCAAGATGCAGAACCACGAATATATTTGACGCGCCCTGTTATTTTTAGTATATTTTACATGAACGCTGTCAGTATCGTTGTAAGCAGCATCGTTCCTACGATCACAATGATGACCGCTGCCAGCAGCTTACGGTTTTTCTTTTTACCAAAATCGTACATAGTTTCCTCCATTTGCCATAATTACCACAAGAAAGGATTGCTTATGATATTTTTAGGACTGTTTATCTTTTTTATCTTTCTGCTTGCCTACTACCGCAAAAAAGGGCTGCGTGACCAGGAGAGCATCGAGGAAGCCTTCTGGGAACGCGAAAATGAGGCAAATCATGTCCGCCGCAAGGACATCGGCAGTCTCCCCTATATTACCATACCTTTAGAGAAATTTCCAATCAATATCTGCGATGACCCGAAATTGATCGAATGCGAAGCAAAATTAAAGCAGCTTTCCGGCTGTCGTATTTTAAATCTTGAACACCAGAGCAACACCGATCTGAAAATGCTCTACGGACCTGCCAATCTGGAAGCCCTTACCGAATGCGGCGAGCATTTTACAGACTTATGCCGGACGCTCGTTTCCTATGCACAGGCGCTGCGCGATCTTAATTATCGCCGCGAAGCGCAGACCGTGCTTGAATTTGGCATCGACTGCGGCTCCGATCACAGCAAAAATTATGAGCTTTTAGCATCGCTCTATCAGGAACAGGAAAATACCGCCGGGCTTAAGGAGCTTCTTGCCAATGCCAAGACTCTGCGCACCCCGATGAAGGCTTCTATCATTTCTCATCTTGAGGATGCGCTGGCAGCCTGCCGTACTGCGCAATAAGGCGGTCTGCCAGTCTTGACGCCTCGCTGCGCGTCATTTCATTTTCCAATTCACTGAGCTTAATTCCATAGTGCGCGGCATATCTTCTGAGGTATTCAAGCTGGCGTCCGGTCGCGGGCGTCTGTTTTTTTGCCTGATAATGGAGCGGCTGCGGCATAAATGCCTCCGCATGGTCTGCTCCAAAGCGCGCCTTTAGCTGCTCCATGATACGGAAGGTCTCCACCGCATCGTCCAGCGCCCGATGTGCACGCGCACGCGCGATTCCAAAATATCCACACAGATTTGCCAGATCCTTCTTTTGCTCGGACGGAAGGAATTTCCTTGCCAGCTTTAATGTATCGACCGCCGTGCGCTCGAAGGAAAATGCATGATTGACCGCCCACTGCTTCAAAAAGCTGTAATCAAAGATCACATTCTGTCCGACGAGAATATCCTCCCCCAGAAATTCAAAAAATTCCTCCATCGCCTCCTTCGGATCACGCCCCGCTTTTACCATATCAGGCGTGATACCGGTCAGCTCTGTGATCTTCTCCGGCAGCCTCCTTCCCGTAAAAAGCAGCTCGCCGCAGGTCGCCGTAATCTCACCGCCGCGCACACGCACCGCTCCCGTCTCAATAATAGCGTCCGTTTTTGCATTTAAACCGGTCATCTCAAGATCGATCACCGTATAATCCTCTAACAATCTATTGTCACGTCCTTTCGATTATTCCTGCTCTACTTCTGTAATATACCTGCAATACGCCTGACGGTCAAGCGCGTTCCGTCTCGTATAATCAAAAAGGACATACACCGGCTGCTCCCTGCGCGGCGGCAGCGCCCTAAGGGACTGCTGCCCCAGCCCGATAAGCTCGTAGGAAAACCGTTCCACATGCGAAAGCTTTCCGTTTTTGCAGCACGCTCTTGTGAGCGCTTTCCACTCTGCCAGCTCGTCTGCCCACACGGGACGGCTTTTCATATTTTCCCTCGCATACAGATCAAAAATCAGGCTCTCTCTGATCACATCCGCCGCCTCCTTTGCCTCCTCCTTGGCAAACGCAAGCAAAATCTCCGCGCGGCGCATTCTTGTATGGCTCATCGCAAAATATCCCCTGCGCTCATAAAATGCGCCGAGCCTCTGATACATGGCAAACGCACTGTCAAACTGCGTTCCCAAAAGCTGCATCGTCACCTGATACTGCCCGCTGTTGTAATAAACCTCCAGCATCTCCTCTGCCTGCCGGATGCGCAGCACATCCGAAAACGGCAGCCATTTTGTCTCAAGTACCTCATACGGCGGCTTTGTGCGATACTTCATACCGTACTCCCTTGCGTGCTCATACAGATAAGAGCCCTTTAACACCTTTAAGAAGCCAAGCTGCAGCTGATCGGGCAGCCACGCGTACACCTCGTCAAACGAACGCCCAAAGGTATCGTAGTCCTCGTACGGCAGCCCGGCGATCAAGTCCAGATGCTGATGGATATTTCTTCCCGCCTTCACGCGCTCCACACACTCTCCCAGCCGCTTAAGATCCATCGTGCGGTGAATCTCCGAAATCGTCGCGTCATTTGTTGACTGCACACCGATCTCAAGCTGCACCAGTCCCGGACGCATCGACGCAAGCAGCTTTAATTCTTCCTCCGTCAGCAAATCCGCTGAGATCTCAAAGTGAAAATTTGTCACCCCATTGTCATGCGCCGCAATAAAACGCCAGATTTCCATTGCGTGCTCATGCTTGCAGTTAAAGGTTCTGTCCACAAATTTTACCTGCGGCACCTTCTTTTCCAAGAAAAATGCAAGCTCCTTTTCTACCATGCGAAGATCACGGAAACGAAGCTGCTTATCCACAGATGACAGACAGTAGCTGCACCGAAACGGGCAGCCGCGGCTCGATTCATAGTAGATGATCCGGTTGGAGAAATCCGCAAGCTCCTCATAGCAGAACGGGATCTGGCTGAGTGCAAGCGGTGCACGCACTGCGGTACGGCAGATTTCCTCTCCGCTGCGGTATACGATTCCCGCAATCTCTGAAAGCTTCCCGCCGCATACCTGCTCGGAACAAGCCCTAAAAGGCGCTCCGCCGCAAGCACTGTCTGCATAGTGCGCACAGAGCTCCAAAAATGTCTGCTCGCCCTCCCCCAGCATCACGCCAAAAACTGCCGGGTTCCTTTCAAGAAACGCTTCCGTCTCATAGGAGACCTCCGGTCCTCCCACCCAGATCGGCACATTGGGACACAACTTATGAAATTCCTCCGCCAATTCCTCCACATACGAAATATTCCAGATATAGCAGGAAAAGCAGAGTACCCCTGGCTGCTCCCTATAAATTCCCGCCAGAATATCCTCGATCTGATGATTGATCGTATATTCTTTTATCACGATGTCCGTCTCTGTTTCCTGATACGCCCTTGCATATGCGCGCAGACTGTAAACTGCCGGATTGGAATGAATGTACTTCGCGTTGACCGCGGTCAATAATATCTTTGTCACCTTTTCTTTCTCCTTTGATTTTTGACGTTCTTCCCTATGACCTGACGCACAGAAAGCAGGACCGCCGCGGAATATAAATTTTTCTCCGCAGACAGTCCTGCCGTTGTTCTTTTTTATGCTTAGTGCAGAATATGACGCACGACCACATCCGCGCCCGCGATCCAAAGAAGAAATGCGCCGGCAATATACGCCTTTGTCTTATGCACAAAGCCAAAATGATACCCGACATACATCCCCGTGATCACAACTGCCACAGTCAGACATGCCCCCGTGGCGAGCATTAAAAGCAGATCTGTGCGCAAAAAACCAAATGCGACTCCCGCAAGCAGCGTATAGATACTCGTTCCCGCCGCCATTTTCCAGAAGCTTGCCATGTGAAGCGTCTCCTCCCTGCGCTCGTTGATGCGCTCATTTCGCACTGCCTTGAAAAGCAGCCGGACACCCAGCGCAAAAAAGATCACTGCCGCTATCACCAGTCCGATCAAGCTCTCATCATGCGTCATTCTGCTATGGTAAAGAAGCACGGACACCCCGTTTCCGATCGCCAAAGCCACAAGCTGCCATACACCTGCCAGCGCACAGATAACAATTAACTGCTTTTTATCGACTCGCGCAACCAGCGAACCCTGACATTCCATCGCCGCAAAAATATCAAGTGAAATTCCTGCTATGATCAGAAAATTTTCTATCCAGTTCATCCGTCCTCTCCCCCATATCCGTTCCTTTCCATTATACGCGCTCTGCAAAGACACATCAAATGCAAATTTCAAAAACTATTTTTTCTCTGCTTTTACGGCGTCTGTCTTATAGATAAACTTCACGCTTCCATTGACGCCGTCCGCAATGCCGCTGTAATTCTGATAAGCCTCTCCCGCGTCGATGACCTTTTGTACACGGTCAAGGAGCGGTTCGATGTCACCGTTATATGCATTGACGATTTTGGAAATTCCTTCCTCATTAAAGGTCACGATGCCGTCCGCAAGCTCGTGCGCGCCTTCGCCCAGTGTACCGACGCCATCCACGATCGCGCCTGTTCCGCTCTGCAACTTACCCGCTCCGTCCTTTAGCGCATTCACGCCGTTCACAAGCTCCGGCACCTTTGCGGCAAGGGATTGTGTTCCGGCGCTTAACGCTGCCGCCCCCGTCACAAGACTGTAGCCGTTTGCCTGTGTCGCCTCGATTGAATCCGCGATCTTATTTTTTGTCGTCTCAATGCCAGTGACAAGCGCGCCTGACGCCGCCTGCTTTGATGCGCTCTGACAGGCGCCCACGACACCGGCTGCCATCGTGTCCGCTCCCTGCGCGGCGATCCCTCCTGTCACACCGCTTGCGGTCGTTTCAAGACCCGCCATCACCTGTTCATGGATCGCCGCCTGATTCGCCCCGCGAAATTGTGCCAGCGCCGCCTGATAATCAGCCACGCTCATCTGCGTCAGATCAAGCCCCTGCCCCTGTGCATACTGCATAAACGCCTGTTCCGATGCTGCCGCAAACAGCGCCTGATACAGTGCAGTCGGATTGCCGGATGCATCGGTCGCAAGAGACTGTGCGATCATGCCCGTGCTCTGGTTCATCGCATCGGTAAAGCTCTGTTTTGCCGAATGATAAATCATATTGTAGGTATCTGATCCGGGTGCAAACGTCGCATCAACGGAAGCCTGTGCCTGTGCGGCGTATGCCGCCTTCTCCTCCTCCGTCAATGCCGTTCGCAGCGTTGTATCCAGCGCGGTGATGCCGTTGTTGATCGCCTGCGCGCTTGTATTGAGCGCATTCGCTCCGTCCGCCAGACTTCCCGCTCCGTTTTGCAAGGAGCTTACCCCGTCCGCCAGCGTATTCATGCCGCTCTGAAATTCACCAAGCTTACTTTTTAGTGTATCAACGCCGTCGGCAAGCGCCGCCGATCCATCCTTTAGCTGTCCGGTCGCATCCGTCAGGCTGTTTAGCTCATCCTCTAAGGATAAGCTGCTCCCACCCTCCGCGTGGATGAAATTTGCCGCATTCATCACAACCGTCATCGTCATATCAAGGGTAAAATCAGTGACATCCGCCGTCACCTCGAAGTATTCCGGCAGCGTGATCCCGGCGTCAAAATCACCATCCGACACCTGAAGGCTCTCCTTTAGCCCCGGCAGCGTGTAGCCGACAACCACCTGTCTGTTTCCGTCTGCGATAACCTTGCCGTTTGTCACCTCAACATTGCGGAAGCTGTCGTCAAGAACCATTCCGCTGATCGCCATAAACGGCACATAGACGTCTCCTGATTTTTCATGATTCGTGTAGTCAAAGCGTATTTTTACTTTTCCTGATCTTCCCGCAAGCTCCTTTGGCGCAATCTCTTTTCCGTCCAGATAATAGGTGATATTTTGCGTAATCGGCGTTTTTTTCTCTGAGGTTCCCTGATAATAAATATCATTGCCCCCTGCATTCCATGTAAGCCTCTGCCCATCCTGCGTAAAGGTTTCCTCCCCCTTTACATTTTCAATGTCCTTTAGCGACGACGCATCCGTGATCGTTTCCTTGCCGTCATGGTTCAGCAGATGATCGGAAACAATCATATTTTTTGCCGCACCCTGATCGTCTGCAATAATATAAACTGTCTCCTCCTTTCCGATCTGGGTCTCTGTGATCGTCACGCTGTCGCTTAATATATCCTCAAGCGCATCCTCCGTCCGGCTCTGCCCGTCCGTATCGTCCGACACCTCCTGCACATGCGTCTGCTTTTGCCCGCCCTTCGCCTTTGCCGCACTGACGCTTGAAACCGATACGCCTGTGCCGGCCAGCGCTACGATGAGCACTCCCGATAAAATACGGATCGCATATTTGTGTTTGAATGTTTCTTTTAATTTTTGCAGCTTCATGATAAAATTTCCACCTTTCCATGTTCTAAAAATCAAATTACGAATGAATCATCGCTTCTTCTTTTTCCTGCACACGCTTCTGCCTAAAACCAAAGCTCGTCACGCAGATCAGACGGTCAAAAATCATAAACGCTGACGGCAGAATAAAGATAACAACGATCATGCTGATGATCGCGCCGCGTGCCATAAGCGAACAGAGCGAGCTGATCATATCAATATTTGAATAAAGTCCGACACCGAACGTTGCGGCAAAAAAGCTTAGCGCACTCACGATCACTGACTGCATCGAGCTGCGCAGCGCGGCTGTCACCGCATCCTCCTTCTTTGCCCCCTGGGAGCGTTCCTTTTTATATTTATTCGTCATTAAAATCGCATAATCTACAGTTGCGCCAAGCTGTATCGTTCCGATGACGATAGAGGCAATAAATGGCAGCGTTGTCTTTGTGTATGCCGGAATGCCCATATTGATAAAAATTGCAAATTCAATGACGGATACTAAAATGACCGGAAGCGAAACCGACTGAAATACAAGTGCGATTATCAGGAAAATCGCTCCGATCGAGACAGCGCTCACACGCTTAAAGTCCTCGTCTGTAATCTCTATCAGATCCTTCGTACACGGCGCTTCCCCGATCAGCATTGCCGAGCTGTCGTATTTTTTGATAATCGTATTGATCTGCTCACACTGTGCATTGACCTCGTCAGACGCCACCGCATACTCCGATCCCACCAGCATAAGCTGATAATTTCCGCTGATCAGTAATTCACGCACATCATCGGGAATCATTTCTCTGGGCACGCTCGGTCCTACGAGCGAATCAAAGCCCAGCGCCATTTTGACGCCATCCACCTGTTCGATTTCATAGAGCATTGCCTTCGCTTCTTTTGCCGGAAGGCTGCTGTCCGCAAGAATCATATGGGTTGCTCCCATATCGAAATTCTCATCGAGCTTGTCATTTGCCATAATACTCTCAAGGCTCTTTGGGAGCGTGCCTGCCAGATCATAATATACCTGTGTGTGGTTATAGCCATAGACCGCCGGTCCCAAGATGACAAGAAACAGTACCAAAAATACTTTATAATGTCTGACGATCCAGCCGGAAATCACACCGAGATCCGGCATGATCGGGCGATGCTTTGTTTTCTCGATTGCCTTATCGAAAATTAAAAGCATTGACGGAAGTACCGTGACACAGCAGAGCACGCCGAAAATCACGCCCTTCGCCATGACGATTCCAAGGTCCATACCCAGCGTAAAGCTCATAAAGCAAAGTGCGATAAAGCCTGCCACCGTCGTGATCGAGCTTCCAACGACCGATGTGACCGTATTGGAAATCGCGTGTGCCATCGCCCGTTTTTTATCACCCGAAAAGCGCGTCTGCTGTTCTTCATAGCTGTGCCATAGGAAAATAGAGTAATCCATGGTAACGCCAAGCTGGAGCACCGCCGCAAGCGCCTGCGTGACATAGGAAATTTCCCCCTGTAATACATTCGTCCCCAGATTATAAATAATTGCCATGCCGATGCTTAATAAAAAGAAAAGAGGAGCGATCGCCGAATCCATCGTCAGAGACAGCACAATGACCGCAAGTATGACGGCAATCAACACATACACCGGCGTCTCCTGATTGGAAAGATTCTTCGTATCTGTCACGACCGCCGACATTCCGCTGATATAGCAATCCCCTTTTACAACGGCACGGATTTCTTCGATCGCATCCATCGTCTCATCCGCCGACATCGAGGTATCGTAGAGCACCGCTAGCAGCGTGCTGTCCGTCTCCTGATTGTTGAAAAACTCATACAGCTCATCAGGAAGCAGCTCCATCGGAATGCTGATGTCTGCAAAGGAATCATACCAGATCACATCCTTCACATGGGGAACCTCTGCGATCTCCTCCCGCATAGCGGCAATCTCCTTCGCCTCCATGCCCTCTACCACACAGAAAGAAAACGCGCCTGTTCCAAATTCCTTCAGCAGAATATCCTGCCCCTTCATCGTCTCAATATCTTCGGGAAGGTATGTGAGAATGTCATAATTCACTCTTGTATTCAAATACCCAAGCCCTGCCGGGATCAGCAGAAGAATACTCAAAATCAGAATCGGTATTCTAAGCTTTACCACTCCTTTTCCAAACTTGATCATGTTTACCTCCATTCCAAAGCGCCGCCGTTTTCTGCCCGCTTTCTTTTTCCATGCCCGCATTGTATAAAAAAAAGACTGAATATGAAATATTCAATCTTTTCCGTCTGTATCGCTTCCCTATACAAATACCAAAAAATGTATACCTTCCGCGACAAAGCTTTGAAATTGTATCTGCAAGCACTCGCCAAACAGTTAGCCGGACAGCTCCTTTAGCACCTCGTCCATCGAATGCTTCATCATATAATTATAGACGTCAATGAGCTCCCTGCCGGTGATCGTCATACCGGACTCGATCCACCGGATCAGCACATAGCACATCGACTGTGCATAGTATTCCGCGATCAGCTCCGGCGTAAGCCAGACATATTTCGGCAGCTTGCCGTTTGGCGTCTCCTGAATGATCCGCAGCAGCACGCGCTCCACACAGCCCTTTGCTATGCTCTCAAAGGAATTTTGCCCTTCCAGCCTGCACGCCCTGGTATAAAAATCCCGCTCCCGTTCTATTTTTGTAAATAAAAGCAAAAGCGCTTCATCCACCATACCATTCTGCAGCAGAGGCTCCATCGGTTTTAGCAGTTCCGTCATGATGATCCACTCGAGCAGCTCATATTTATCCTGAAAATGATTATAAAATGTCGGGCGTATCAATCCCGCCTTATCCGTGATCTCCTTGATCGTGATTTTCTCAATCGGCTGTCTTAACGCCAGCTCCTTAAAGCTCTCTGCCAAAAGCGCATCGACTGCCTCTCTCCCCTGTCCCGTCATAGTTCCCTTTCATAGACCCGGCTGTCCGCCTCAATTTTGTGTCTGCATGCAGGGCTACTCGTCAAACTCTACCGTCACAAAATAGCCCTTTGGCGTTTCACGCACCTCCACCACCGTGCCCTCGCCCGATACGATTCGCTCGCCGACGGCATAATTCGCCGACATTGCATATGCCTTTCCAAGCGTATAATAATAGGAATTCGGCAGCTTCCCCTCTGTGATCGGCAAAACATCTCCCACTGCAAGCAGTCCGGTCCGCTCCATTTTAAATTCTTCTCGTCTCATCTTACCATCCCTAAGCGGCAGATATGCCATTCTTTTTCAAGTCTTCGTCTGCCTGCTTCCGCTAGCCCCAATCGTCCTTTTCCGCATCCACCTCGCGGTACTCTGCTTCCAGCACTTCCTCCTGCCGTTCCTTATCCCTCACCGCCCGGATAGCTCTGCTTGCAATCCAGATGTCCGTCAGTCCGTCATAGATCAGGGCAACACCGATAAACTGCAGCGCAAGGGTCACGATTCCAAACGCATTGCTGATACACAGCAGTCCAAAGATCAGACTGATAAGCGCGATCACCAGCATACTCCACCACCGCTCATAACCGTTTTGCCGTGTCTCAAACGCAAGACGCATATCCTGAATACCGTGTATGCAGAGCAGCACGCCGATCACGATGGGAACCAGACTCACAACGCTCTCCGGACGCACAAATATCCATATCCCGATCAGCGTCACGATCGTGCCGAGCACTGCGCCAAAGGGATGCAGTTCCCTGTTCACAAAATAAGAGACAAGATTGACGATGCCGATGATGATCAGTCCCGACGCCAGTATTCTGCAAAAAAGGTCGATCGTCTGCGCCGGCCAGATCAGAAGCACCACTCCAAGCACGATACAAAGCGCAGCAGAAACAAACATATCTGCCTTCATCCTCTTTATCATATCCATCATAATCCCATTTTGCCTTTCCTTTCCCGTCAGCTTGTAACCTCTGCCTTCCCCATCCGCGCAAGGTCAATGATTTTTTGGAGCTCCGCGCCCTCCACCGGCGCTTCCCCCAATTCGACACGCTTTCCGTCCGGCAGTACCTCTGCCAGCTGATGCACGTTTCGTTCCTTCGTCAGCTCAATCGTATAATATCCCGCCTTTTTCGCAATCGGATCAAAGGTAACGTAAACACGGCTGCAAAGTCCGGCTGCCAGCTCCCTCTCCGGCAGATCCACACGGATCAGCGTCAAATCCTCCGCAATCTCAAGCGCCATCACGGAATAGTCCTCCTCCGTATATGGGTACAGCTTTTCTTCCTTATATGCCTCTGCAAATATCCGGTTGACAAACGCCTCTTTTTCCTCGCAGAGACTTTGTACAAAGCTCTCCCCCTCCGTGTGCAGCCGTTTGGGAAATACATAAAACTCCGTCTGTTTTTTCACAAACGCCCGAAACTGCTCCGGCGTCATTTTGATCTGCTTCATCTGCGCCGCATTCATATCCGCCTCATGCAGCTTCTCAATAAGCTCCCGCTTTAAGATCAGATTGTCCGAAAACGGATTGATCACCATTCCCGTAAGCTGTAATTCAGGCTTTACGATGATACCGTTGCACGCCTGAAACGGCATGGAAAGAATCGCCTGGCTTTTCGGCTCCTCCGGTATCTGTGCCTTTGAGGTGTATACTGCCAGAAACTGATCTCCGTTATTGCTCTTAAGCAGACACGGCGTCGGCTGATTCTGCTCCTTTAGCATCGCCGGTACCAAAAGCTTCGTCGGCCGCAGCAGATTTAATACTGCAACCAGCTTCTCCTGTGTCCGCTCCCTCACATAAGCGCCGATCGCTTCCTCCAATTTATCGTTGGTAATTTCCATTGTGATCTTATCATCCATCATATAACACATCCTTTCCCTTACCGCCTCTGCCGATGCAGGACAAACATATGTTACAGTATATCATACCCTCCTTTAAAAAAACACTACCCAACGCAATATTTTATCAGCAAAAAACGATTACTTCACAGCTTTTGAGCGTCACGGTTCCCTGTGAGGCCATCTCCTTCCGCCACTCATTCTCCCGTTTTGTATTGGAAAGCAGCACCTCTCCCCGCGTCCTGCTCTGTTTGATATCAAGTGTCACACACTCCGTCCCATAATTTGCCGCCACACAGATCGTCCCTTCCCCGTCATCCGACGCCCGCGCAAACGCAAAAATATCCGCATACTCCTCATAAATTGGCACAAAGCTTCCATAGGTAAATATTTCTTTGTATTTTGGATTTTTGCGCAGCGCAATCAGCTTTTTATAATAATTTAAAACAGAATCCTCACGTTCCTCCTGCGCCGCAACATTGATTTCCGTATAATTCGGGTTTAGGGCAAGCCACGGAGTTCCCGCCGAAAAGCCTGCGTTTGCCTCCGCGCTCCAGTGCATCGGCGTACGCCCGTTATCCCTGCTGTTCTCATAGCAGCAGCGCAGAGCCTCCTCCTTACTGCATCCGGCGGCAAGCGCCACCTGATACTGGTCTATCGTATTAATATCATCATATTCCTCAATGCTGTTGCGGCGGCAGTTTGTCATCCCAATCTCCTGCCCCTGATAAAGAAACGGGATCCCGCGCAGCAATAGGGAGGTCGTTGCAAGCATTTTCTTTCCCATCTCATTTTGTGCATGTGCGGGAAGATAATGACTTGCTCCGCGCGGCTCGTCGTGATTCTCAATAATATTTGCTAAAAACCCGACCCCCTGCAGCTTTTGCTGCGATGCAAAGACAGTCTTTCGCCACTCCAAAAATACGAGCGGCGGGTTTTGATACCAGCCCTGCTCACTCCTTGTCAGCTCATGCGCGGAAAAGTCAAACATCGTCGAGAAATGACCGTCCTCTCCGATAAATTCTCTCAGCTCATCCTCCTTCATGTTAAAGACCTCTCCGACAGTAAAAGCATCCCACTTTTCAAACGTCTCGTGTTTTAATTCCTCCAACAACACACCGACTCCCTCGGCGGATTCCACCATCTTGACGCAGCTCGCCAGTCCGTCCGCTCCGTCCGGCGGAAACGAGGGGAACTCCAAATTCTTTTTGATGTTGATGATCGCGTCGATCCGAAAGCCACTGACACCCTTTGCGAGCCACCAATTCACCATATCATAGATCGCTTTGCGCACCTTTTCATTTTCCCAGTTTAAATCGGGCTGCTCCTTTGCAAACAGATGCAGATAATACTCGTCCGTTTCCGGTACCGGCTCCCAGGTACTTCCCCCAAAATACGAGCGATAGTTGCTCGGCGTCTTACCGTCCTTACCTTTTCTAAAGTAGAAATAATCGGCATATTCTCCCTGCGGATTTTTCAGCGCCTTCTGAAACCACTCATGGCGGTCGGAGCAGTGATTGATGACTAAATCCATCACAATGTACAGCTCCCGCTTTTTTGCCTCCGCCAAAAGCTCGTCAAACTCCTCCATCGTACCAAATTCTTCCGCAATCTTATAGTAATCTGAAATATCATATCCCTGATCCACGAACGGAGATTGATAAATTGGAGAAAGCCAGATTATATCAATACCAAGCGCCTTTAAATAGTCCAGCTTGGAAATAATCCCCCGCAAATCGCCGATACCGTCTCCATTCGTATCCAAAAAGCTTTTCGGATAAATCTGATATGCCACCTTATCATGCCACCACTTTTTTTCCATTGTATTTCTCCTTTTTTGCTTTACGTCCTTCTTTTTGTATGATACTGTTATTATATCTTATTTTTTTAATTTTTCTTGCAGTATTATTTCTATTTATTGCACAATACTGCTTTTTCAAAAAACGATAGGAGAAAATCATGCCAATAGCCACGCAGCGTACGCCCGCGCAAAAAGAAAATGCCCGACACGGCGAGCAGATGTTTCCTTTAAAAAAATATCTGACGATCCTGGACAACTCCCATCCGACCGTCTTTGCGCATTGGCATGACGAGGCGGAATTTACCCTTGTGACGGAGGGCAGCGGCGTCTATCAGGTACAGCTTCAGACCTACGAGGTGGCTGCCGGAGATTTTATTTTTCTGCCGCCAACCGTGCTCCATGCGATCCATGTCCCGTACGGCGGGTATCTGCGCACGGAAACCTATGTATTTCATATGGATTTTCTCGGCATACACGCCGCAGATGTCTGTGCCGTCCGCTATCTGACCCCGCTTTCATCGCTCTCCCTGCTTCCTCCGGTGCTCTTTTCCCAAAAGCACCCAGTCTATCAGCAGCTATGCGAGACGTTCTCAGACTTAAACCTGTGCTATGAGACAACACCCGTGGGCTATGAGCTGCTTATGAAGGCTGATTTTCTAAGGCTGCTCGCGCAGATCATCCCTTACTGCCACAACGCTTCCGCACAGACTGCGTTCAATGCGGAGCATGCCGCCAAGCTGAAAGCCGCGCTCGAATATATCGCACAGCATTATACCGAGGAGCTTTCTATTGCACAGCTCGCGGCGCTCTGCTATTTCAGCGAGTACTATTTTATGCGCTTTTTTAAGAAATATATGGGAATCTCCTGTCTGGAATATATCAAGAACTTAAGACTGGAAAAGGCTGCAAAGCTGCTCGCACAGGGAGGACTCTCTGCACTGGAGATCTCCCTGACGGCAGGCTTTCGCAACCTCTCGTATTTTTATCGGGAATTTAAGAAAAAATATGGCGTAACGCCAAAGAGCTTCGCTGCTGAAAGCCGCCGCTGATGCGGATTTATTCTAATATGCGCCCATCTGTCGACAGTGTCACAACACGCCACGGAATCATCTTTCCACTTGCACGCAGCGCGTTTTTCACAGCATTCTCGATCCCTCCGCAGCACGGCACCTCCATGCGCACAACCGTCACGCTCTTTACTTCGTTTCTGGCGATCAGCTGCGTAAGCTTCTCGGCATAATCCCCTTCATCCAGCTTCGGACAACCGATCAGCGTCACATGATTTCTCATAAATTCATTATGGAAATTGCCGTATGCATAAGCGGCGCAGTCTGCAGCGATCAACAGATTTGCCCCGTCAAAATATGGCGCGTGAATCGGCGCTAATTTCATCTGCACCGGCCACTGGCGCAGCTGCGACGATACAGCTGTTTGTTTCTCCTCCTGCACGCTCTCCCGCACAATCGCCCGTGCCTGTGCGCCCGGACAGCCGCACGTCGCCGCCTGCTGCTTTTCCTTCTTTTTTGCAAGAACCGCCGCCTCATCGTAGGCTGCCGCCTCACGCTCCACAAAGGAAATCGCGTCAACCGGACAAGCCGGCAGGCAGTCTCCCAAGCCGTCGCAATAGTCATCCCGCAAGAGCTTTGCCTTCCCATCCACCATTCCGATCGCCCCCTCATGACAAGCCTCGGCACAAAGTCCGCATCCGTTGCACTTTTCCTCATCAATCTGAATAATTCTGCGAATCATATCCTCGTTCCTCCTGTATTCTGTCGTCTTGACTTTTCGATTTCAGTATATTATGATTTTTGCATCAAATATGTTGTTTTTACAACGTGCGAGGTTTTTATGGATACTTCTTTTTTAACACGGACCGGATTATTTCAGGGTATTTCCGAAGACGAGATTACAGCGATACTTGACTGTGTGCAGGCAGTGCAAAAAAGCTACGCCAAAAATGATGTTGTCTATCATGCGGGAACTGTGATACACTCCCTCGGCATCGTTCTCTCCGGCAGCGTTTTTATTGAAAATGATGATTTCTGGGGAAATAAAAATGTACTCGATATTGTCTCTCCCGGAGAAGTGTTTGCAGAAGCATACGCAAGCATCCCGGATGAACCCCTGATGTTTCAGGTCGTTGCCTGTGAGACAACGGAAATTTTATTTTTAAATGTGCAGCGTCTGCTGGCAGTCTGCCACCACGCCTGTACCTATCACCACAAGCTGATTGAAAATCTGCTCCGTATCTCTGCTCAGAAAAATCTTCATTTGTCGCGCCGCAGTCTGCACACCGCGTCAAAAACAATTCGCGGCCGCCTGCTGTCATACCTTTCTTATCAGGCAATCCGGCAGGGCAGCCGCGATTTTGTCATTCCATTTAACAGACAGCAGCTTGCCGACTATCTCAACGTAGACCGCAGCGCTCTCTCAAATGAACTTAGTAAAATGCAAAAAGAGGGGATTCTTCGCGCAGACAAAAGTCATTTTCATCTGTCCTCCGATGATATGGAGCTCTATCTTTGACCTACCGCCCGTCTGTCAGGCGCGAAAATGTATCTCACCTGTTGCCGCGTCCATGCGCTCGACAATGGCAAGCGACTCCAGATGGTAGCCAAGATTTCTGATCATACGTCCGCCGGACTGGAAGCCTTTCTCCACCGCAATTCCAATGCCCTCCACCGTGCCTCCCGCAGACTGCACGATCTGTATCAGTCCCTGAAGGGCACAGCCGTTTGCGAGAAAATCATCAATGATCAAAACATGAGAATCCTGATTCAGAAACTTCTTGGAGACAATGACCTGATTTGTGCAGTGGTGTGTAAAGGACTCCACCTCTGCCACATACATTTCTCCCTCAATGTTGATGCTCTTGGATTTCTTGGCAAATACGACCGGCACCTGAAAATATTGCGCGACAATACAGGCAATTCCGATACCGGACGCCTCGATCGTCAAAATCTGATTGATCGGCTTTCCTGCAAACCGCCGCTGAAATTCCTTTCCGATCTCGTTAAAAAGAGCAATATCCATCTGATGATTTAAAAAGGAATCAACCTTTAAGACATTGCCTTCTTTGACAATGCCGTCCCTTTTGATGCGTTCTTCCAAAAAATTCATGCGCTCTCCCCTTTAAAAATACAGTTCCTTACTCGGATAGATTGGCTCGCAGGTCATGCGCAGCCCAAGCTTGCGCAGCGTGTCCTCATCCCCCGCCAAAAGCATCTGCGTTGAGTGAAACTCACAGTCGCGCAGCTGCTGTAGAGCACGCATGGCACGCGCGGTCAAAGTGTTTGTCGCTCCCGAAATAGACAGCGCGGTCAGCACATCCTCCAGATTTAAAAGCGTGCTGTGGTTATTTAAAATCTTCGTCTTAAGCTCTACGATCGGCTTTAAAATCACAGGGCTTAACAGCGTCAGATCATCGTCGATATTTGTCAGCTCCTTGATCGCATTTAAGACCACAGAGGAGCTTGCCGTCATCAGCTCGCTCGACTTTCCGGTGACGATCCTTCCATCCGGAAGCTCAATCGCCGCCGCAGGCATGTCGCTCGCCGCAGATTTGTCAAGCGCCGCCTTCACCACATCGCGAATATCCGGCGTGATATTGAGCTGACGCATGATCAGCTTGATCTTCTCCACCGCCTCCTGCTCTCCCTTTCCCTGCCGGTGTGCACATTTTGCCGCAAAGAAACGCCGGATGATCTCCTGACAGCTCGCCGCGCTTACTGCCTCGTCGTCAAAAATCGCATAGCCCGCCATATTCACACCCATGTCGGTCGGGCTCTTATAATCAAATGCTCCGCCGCTAATGCTTGCAAGCGTGCTCTCCACGATCGGAAACGCCTCCACGTCACGGTTATAGTTGACTGTCGTCTCACCGTATGCCTCCAGATGGAACGGGTCGATCATGTTGACGTCGTTTAAGTCCGCGGTCGCCGCCTCATAAGCAAGATTGACCGGATGCTTTAGCGCCAGATTCCAGATCGGGAACGTCTCAAACTTAGCATAACCCGCCGCATTTCCGCGGATCGTCTCATGATAGACCTGTGACAGGCAGGTGGCAAGCTTGCCGCTGCCCGGTCCCGGCGCCGTCACGACTACCAGAGGCTTTGTCGTCTCGACATACGGATTCGCGCCAAACCCTTCCTCGCTGCAGATATAATCAATCTCTGTCGGATAGCCCTTGATCGGTCTGTGCACATAATTCTTCACGCCGCGCATCGTAAGCTTGGACATAAACGCATCCGCCGCAGGCTGTCCGGTATAGCGGGTGATGACAACGCTGTTGACCTCAATGCCAAGATGCGTAATATTATCAATGAGGCGCAGCACGTCCATGTCATAGGTGATACCAAGATCCGCGCGCATTTTTGTCTTTTCAATATCGCCCGCAGAAATCGTAAAAATAATCTCCGCCGTCTCGCGCAGCTCATAGAGCAGCTTGATCTTCGCATTCACGTCGAATCCCGGCAGAACTCTTGCCGCATGATAGTCGTCAAACAGCTTGCCGCCAAACTCCAGATAGAGCTTGCCCTTCGCCTGCTCGATCCTCTCTAGGATATGCTCCTTCTGCTTCTTCATATACAGGTCATTGTCAAATCCAATTTTATCCATGTGCACCCGCCTCTTTCTAATTTGCTGTCAATTCTTTTTTAACGAAATAAGAATATCACGTCATCCCTGTTTTTTCAAGCTTGTATCTTCCACTGACCGCATAATTTTTTTGAAGAAAAAGGGAGTGTCGCAAAATCATCTAATTAGATGATTAAGTGATGCCCCCCTTCTAAACAACTTGCAAAATTTCCTGTTGAAACTTTGACAGCCATATACTATAATAAACATAAAGAAAGCAACCGCCCACAAAGTGGTTAGCCTCAAATTGAGTTACTAAAAAAGTCACTCGTCGGCCAAGACAGGAGTGGCTTTTTTATTTTTGCTTGTTATTCCTATCTATGTAGGCAAGCAGTGTGATTAAAAATGTTGCAAACAGAATCAAATCCTGAAATGAAAACATTTCCATACGCACCACCTCCCCTCTTGCATAAGTCTGGGAGGCTACCACTCTGTACACGATCACTCTCTTTCAGAGAGCATAACATATTTTTCCGGTTTAAATAATCCTACACTTGTCTTGTTTTTATATTACTGTACCTTCCACCAACCACATAGTTTTTTAAGAAAAAGCTCCATAAACACATGGTTTATGGAACTTCTCAATAGCTTGCAAATTTTTTGTTGAAACTTTAACAGCCATATACTATAATAAACATAAAGAGAGCAACCGCCCACAAAGTGGTTAGCCTCATAGTATGACAAAAATAAGTCACTCGTCCGACTAAGACAAGAGTGACTTATTTATTTTTGCTTTTTATTCCTATCTCTGTAATCAGCAGACACCCTGTGCCAGCATCGCATTCGCAACCTTCTCAAAGCCCGCAATATTCGCTCCTGCCACATAGTTGCCTTCCATACCGTAGCGCTTTGCCGCCTCGTCGATATTGTGATAGATATTGATCATAATCTGCTGCAGCTTTTCGTCAACCTCCTCAAAGGTCCAGCTTAAACGCTCGCTGTTCTGTGTCATCTCCAGCGCCGATGTTGCCACGCCGCCCGCATTGGAAGCCTTGCCGCAGATAAACCACACGCCGCTCTCCTGCAGATACTTTGTGGCGTCCAAAGAAGTCGGCATATTTGCACCCTCGCAGACAGCCTTTACACCGTTTTCCACAAGCTGCTTCGCATCGTCGATGAGCAGCTCGTTTTGTGTTGCACACGGAAGCGCAATGTCGCATTTCACGCTCCATACACCGCGTCCCTCATGATACTCCGCTCCATTTCTCACAGCCGCGTACTCGGTTAGACGCGCACGCTTCACTTCCTTGATTTCTTTAAGCAGGGCAACATCAATTCCCTGCGGATCATAGATCCATCCGGTGGAATCGGAGCATGTCACAACCCTTGCCCCCATCTGCTGTGCCTTCTCGATCGCATAGATTGCAACGTTTCCGGCGCCTGATACCACGACCGTCTTGCCCTCCATGGACTCCCCATGACACTTCATCAGCTCCTGCGTAATATACAAAAGACCGTATCCCGTTGCCTCGGTACGCGCCAGCGATCCGCCGTAGCTTAAGCCCTTTCCGGTCAGAACACCCTCGTTCACACCGCGGATTCTCTTATACTGTCCGTACATATATCCGATCTCTCTTGCACCTGTTCCAATATCTCCGGCAGGCACATCGACGTCCGCGCCGATATATTTGCACAGCTCAGTCATAAAGCTCTGGCAAAATGCCATAACCTCTCGGTCCGATTTGCCCTTCGGGTCAAAGTCAGCGCCACCCTTACCACCGCCAATCGGAAGTCCGGTCAGAGAATTTTTAAAAATCTGCTCAAAGCCTAAAAATTTGATAATACCTGTATTTACCGACGGATGCAGACGCAGACCTCCTTTGTATGGTCCGATCGCATTGTTGTACTGTACACGGTAACCGATATTGACCTGCACCTGTCCCTGATCGTCCACCCACGGAACACGGAACTTAAATTGTCTGTCCGGCTCCACCAGACGTTCTAACAACGCCTCTTTTCTGTATACTGCCTCGTTGGCGTCGATCACCGGTCTTAAAGACTCCAGCACCTCCTCTGCTGCCTGCAAAAATTCAGGCTCGGAAGCATTCTTTTCTTTTACCTTCGCTAAAACTTCATCAACGTATCCCATCCTGCACATTCTCCTTCTAAAATTTATAGTCTCCAGTGCAGTGCCGCAGCCTTTGTCTCCAGCACAACATTTGTAACGTTATTTTAGTATACTTTTTTCCGAAGCGCAAGGCTCTTTTCTTTCATTCATTAAATTGTTAAAGTACACACTGTTGTGCCGGACTTTTCTGTGAAATCTGACGGTGTTAGATCAATCGGTAGATAATGATTGCAAGCAGCACCCCGATGATGCTTGCGATTGTGATCTTGATAGACAGCGCAAATGTGAGCACCATGATCCCGAGGTCCAGCACGATCGGGCTTGTCAGTCCAAAGCTCTGCCCATAGTTAAGCCAGCCAAAGCCCGGCACCCCGGCAGCCAGATTTCCGATGAAGCCTCCCAGCACGATCCCCGCCAATAGCAGCAAAAACAATGCCCAGTGATTCTTACCCATGATTCCTCGTCCCATTATCTTGTCTCCCTCTCTTTCTCTCCCTCTTTATATTCGTCACGAAAATAATCGATCAGCTTTGCCAGGCTGTAGATCAAAATCGTTGTCTCCTGTTCATTCAGCTGTCCCTTCGCCTCCGAGATCATCTTGCGGTGGAAGCCTTCGTGGTGCGCATATGCCTTTCTGCCTCTTTCCGTCAGCGAAACCCATATCACGCGTCTGTCATGTTTGCTTCTCTCCCTGCATACATAACCCTTATCAACAAGCCCCACAACTGCCTTCGTGAGCGTCCCAGTCGTCACGCCAAGCAGTCTGGCAATGTCCGTCATATTTTTCGGCTCCTTGATCCCGATTGCCTCGATCACATGAAAATCGTTATAGGTGATGCCGCCGAATTCCTCGCACACAAGACATCGCCCCTCTATTTCCATAATATCCTTAAATAATTTTACCAGCAATTCGTTTAATGTTTCATCTGCCGTCATACTCTTACCTCTGTTTCTAAAGCCTTCCCTAAGATTCGCTTATCCATTATAGCATAATTGCTTGCGCAGGCAAAACATTTTTGCACTTGACATTCCCACACCAAGTTGCTATAGTTAGTTCCGTCAAAAGAAAATTGAATATCACAACGCTAGGGGGGCTTTTGCTGAGAGATGGATTCCCATCGACCCTTATTACTTGAACCGGATAATACCGGCGTAAGGAAGCTTTTTCACTTTTTACAAGTAAATCCCCCTGTCGGTGCGTATTCACCTATACGGAGGATTTTTTTATGAACAACTTTTTTGCTACACCGGAAGGGGCATGGGGAGACGGCTCCGTCCATGTCACTCCCATCGGTATTGCGATCCTTGTGATCGTTATCGCAGCTCTCATCATCGGGGCTGCAATTTGGCGCCAGCGCAATTCCAGCAAAAAAAAGACGCTGACCACCAAACAGCTCGTCTATTCTGCCGCGGCTATCGCACTTGCCGTTGTCTGCTCCATGATCAAGCTGTTTGAAATGCCTATGGGCGGCTCGGTGACACTTTTATCCATGCTGTTTATCGTGCTGATCGCTTACTGGTACGGTCCTTATGTCGGCATCATGACAGCTGTCGCTTATGGTCTCGTACAGTTTGTAACAGAACCGATCTTCTACACACTGCCGCAGATGCTGCTCGATTACCCGCTCGCCTTTGGTGCGCTCGGACTTGCCGGATTTTTTCACAATAAAAAATACGGACTTCAGATCGGTTACATAGTCGGTGTTCTCGGACGTTTTCTTTTCTCTACCGCATCCGGCGTTATCTTCTTCGCCTCCTATGCGCCGGAGGGAATGCATCCGCTCGTTTACTCTGCTGGTTATCAGGCATCGTATCTCGTTCCTGAGGCTGTTGTCACACTGATCATTATCTCGATTCCGCCGGTTGCAAAGGCGCTGGCGCAGGTAAAAAAACAAGCAGTCGAAAACTAATGGAAAATGCCGTTCTGCTATCCGCGGTAATCTTCCCGGATGAACGGCTCCTTAATCTGCTGCTTTGTCAAAAGCTTATATTTTGCAGCGCGTCGGTAGGCATTTCCATGCACCTCCGACGCGCGGTAATCACGGAGCATCAGAAGATCCAATCGCGCCATATAAATCCCCTCAGCCTCCCCCGCCTGCAAAATACACATATCTCTTGAGCCCTCCAGCTCCGGCAGATACGCCACACCGTCAAAAACACTTGAGCATCCGTTGCAGTCAGGTACGGCAGCCGGATAATTGCAGGTCGCAACTGCCACCATATTTTCAAAGGCTCGCGCGCGAAGCTGGGAGAGCCTGTTAAGCTCCATCGGACAGGCATTTGGCACAAGGATCAGTTCTGCGCCCTGAAGCATCAGGATCCTTGCACTCTCAGGAAACTCCCTGTCATAGCAGATCATCGCTCCCACCTTTACCTCACCCTTTGCCGTATCAAGCGCAGCCGTCACAAACTCCTCACCGGGCGTCAAATTTTTTTCTTCTCCGAAATCACAGGTATGTACCTTTGCGTAAGTCAGAACTCTTTTCCCAAACCTGTCAAAAAGAATCAAACTATTGCGCGGCTGCCCCTCATATTTTTCCATGAGCGGTCTCGGAAACTCTATGAATCCCATAGTTCCGCTCTTTTTTATTTATTG
>URJS01000035.1 GCA_900548205.1 uncultured Roseburia sp.
CGCCCTGTATGCAAAAATCTCATCCTTTATGCATTGTGTTTCCGAGACTACTCTGCTAAAGGAGGATCAGAAGATGGTTAAAAAATTGAATAAGGAAATAATACTTAGTAAAAGATTTAAGAAACGTGCGATCTTGATTCTGGTTTGTACAACGATCGTATTGGCGATTGGTGCAGCAGGCTGGGGCATCGCATGGAATCAGACAAGGAATTCGTTGGAAGCGGGGTTTCAAAGTGGTGTGGAAGCGAATGGATTTCAATTTGATGAGCAGTCAGGTTGTCACGTGTCGAATTATAGTTCCTACCTACGGCAGTTTTATCGCAGATTAAATCTGGCATCTCCTTTATATCGTCTATCCCAACGTGCCGTTTTTTACGGCACGTTTTTATCTGCCCTATTGACCATTCCCATCCTTTCCCATATAGTTTTTTCATAACCAAGATTAGGGTGTCAAAAGGTCTGTTTTTGCGAAAGTGCATTTTACACAAATATAATATATGGGAATAAAGTTTGAAAACAGTATCATATTTAAGCATTTTATTCCACTTCAGCTGTAAATTATCGAAGTATTTTGGGATTGGATTTTCCTGCTTCTTAAGGAATTGGAGAAAATCAACTTTTGACACCCTAATCTAACCAATAAAAAAAGAGAAAGAACAGCCCCAACCACAGTTCGTTCTTTCTCTTCACCAGTTAAGTGCTGCAAAGCAGGTCCTCTGCAGGGTCATGCCCTAATATATGGTTGCCTGTCATATAAGCAGTCACTTCGCATTGTTATGCAATACCTATGATAAGAAAAAACTTACTGTTGTGCAAGATATTTCGTATAAAAACTTCATCAAAATCTCTTTTTGATTCCTACATGGCGAAATTTCAGCCATGCCTTGAAACCTGTCCCATCTGTGGCAGCTCCGGTAACTGTCACATCCACGTCTACTATGGCCGCTCCATCATTGACTTCCGGGCAGGTAAATGGGAAAAGTCAGACCTTTGTGTGATGCGGGTTTTCTGTGACAGCTGCGAGCATGCCCACGCCATCCTTCCGGATGTCATTATCCCTTATTCCACCTACAGCCTGCTCTTCATCCTGCGCCTTCTGGGGCAGTACTTTGCAGGTCGTTTCACCATCGAACAGCTCTGTGAAAGATATGAAATCTCCATCAAGCAGTTCTATAAGTGGCTTGCCCTATGGAAATCCCACAAACAGGAATGGCTGGGTATCCTGAACGATCAGGAGATCTCTGATTTCTCTTTTCTGAAACGTATTGTCCTGATGGATTCCGCCTCTTCCTTCTCCATGGGATTTGTCCTGCGCTTTGCCTCTTCCTTCCTCCAGTCTCACAAAAACCCAATTCCGGTATCCCTGAAAAACGCACGGTATCACCAGAAGATGTTCGCTCCGGATATCTCCATCTTCTGACCACACGACCATGGGATGGCTGGCAGCCTCTTCTCCACTTATGATGAAGAAAAGCATAAGAAGGAGGTCTTTTCCATGAGCAAAGATACTGAAACTCTCAAACATGACGCTGAAGTGGCACAGTTCCGCTTCGCTCTCATAGCTCCTGTCATCCAGGGGCTTTATCCTGATGCCTCGGCTACGGCTTACTACAAACGGGTCACTGCATCTCCACTGACCCTTCCGGACGGTTCCACGGTTACCTACAGCTACAAAACACTGGAAAAATGGAAATCCCAGTACAGCCTCGGCGGTCTGGATGCCCTGATGCCCAGTGTCCGGTCTGACAAAGGCATTTCCCGGGTTCTGAATGAGGAAGCCATCGCTGAAATCTATCGCATGAAGGAGGATCATCCACGTATGAATGCCACACAGATCTATGAGCATCTCGTGAAGGAATCCTTTCTCCCGGCAGCTGTCAGCGTGGATTCCGTGCAGCGTTTCATCCGCTACAACGACCTCAAATCTGCCAGAGACCCTAACCTCCGCGACCGCAAGGCCTATGAAGAAGACGAATTCGGTAAGATCTGGCAGGCGGATACCTGTTATCTTCCGTACATTACAGAGAACGGTCAGACCAGGCGCGTCTACTGCATCATGATCATTGACGACCATTCCAGACTTCTGGTCGGAGGCGAACTGTTCTACAATGACAATGCCTGCAACTTTCAGAAGGTGTTAAAAGATGCCATCGCCACCTACGGAATTCCCGATAAACTTTATGTCGATAATGGCTGCAGCTACTCAAACGAACAGCTTTCCATGATCTGCGTATCCCTCGGCATCCTTCTTCTGCATACAAAGATCCGTGACGGGGCCAGCAAAGGTAAAGTAGAACGGCATTTCCGCACGCTCAAGGAACGCTGGCTTTATACTCTGGATATCGGTGCGATTACATCCCTGTCGCAGTTCAACGGAATGCTAAAAAACTACATGCGTGAATACAACACCACCTTCCACAGAGGCATTGATGGTGTCCCTATGGAGCGCTATCAGAACTCCAAAGACCATCCCAGAAAGCCCCAGTCCAGGCAATGGCTCGATGACTGTTTTTACAACCGTATCACTCGCAAGGTCCGTAAGGATTCCACCATCACCATCGACAAGATATGCTATGATGTTCCCATGCAGTTCATCTCTGCAAAGGTGGATATCCGCTATCTCCCGGATGACATGACTTCTGCCTACATCCTGTTCGATGATAAGAAGTTCCCCATCCGTCAGACGAACCGCAATGAAAACTGCCATACCAGGAGGAACAATCTTCCGGCAATTGATTATTCAAAGGCTGGAGGTGAATCCTGATGTACAACTCCTACTACGGACTTACCTTCAACCCTTTTGATAAACAGCAGCTGAAGGAAAAAGACCACTTCATTTCCAGAGACTTTACCGAAATGACGAACCGCCTGAATTATCTCAAGGATATCCGGGGAATTGGTGTTTTTACCGCAAGGCCAGGCATGGGTAAGTCATACGCTCTCAGGTGCTTTGCTACAAGTTTAAATCCAAGCCTGTTCCACATGGAATACCTTTGTCTGTCCACCATCAGTGTTGCTGACTTTTACAAGCAGCTCTGTTCCATCCTCGGTGTTTCTGACAAAGGCGGAAAAACCGGCATGTTCAAGGCCATCCAGGAGCAGATCACCTATCTCTATAAAGAGAAACGCCAGCCCCTGCTTCTTGCCATTGATGAAGCACAATACCTGAGTACCGGAATCCTGAATGATATCAAGATGCTCATGAACTACGGCTATGATTCCGTAAACTACTTTACTCTGATCCTGTGCGGGGAATCCCATCTCAATGACACACTCCGCAAACCGGTGCATGAAGCACTCCGTCAGCGGATCACTGTCCATTATAACTACGCCGGGCTTTCGGATGATGAAGTTTCAAAGTACATCCTGCACAAGCTTCAGCTGGCGGGTGCCTCCTCCACGATTATTGAACCGGCAGCGCTTGCAGCTGCACACAGCTTCACACAGGGCAATCCCCGTCTCATCGACAACCTGATGACGGATGCCCTGACAATCGGTTCCCAACAGGACAAGAACGTCATTGATGCCGAAATCATCCGTGCTGCAGTTGATAATCAGGGGCTGTATTAATGAAGTTTTCAAAGTACATTTCTAAGGCTGTGACTCCTGGTCATGGCCTTATTTCAAAAGCAGCACCGGCTGCCTTTCAAACAAATCTACAACAATCTGCGGTCAACCTGCGGAGAGTCTGCGGCAGGTTCCGATACGGCACAGTCGGGGAGGTGTTGCCACCGAATTTAATGTGCGGTTTGTGCCTCCCACAATGTGCCGTCTGACATCAGGTTACTATAAGAAAGTAATCGATCAGAAATCTTATTACGCGCTGCCGAATCAGTCCATGCCGGGGTATTTTGATTTCGTACTTCATTTTTATAATTCCGTATTAGATTATTATACAGCGGAGAATGGGATGAATATCCAGATACGGTGGAGCGGCAGAGATCAGGAAGGAAACATGGAGCATGTGGTTTATTGCTTAGACGAATACGGAAGACATGCGTATACGCTGACGGAAGAACAAGAAAAGGAATTATGCCGGACAAATACGAATATCAGCCTCATTCTGGAACAGGGCGAGAGGATCTATGAGAGTGTATATGAATAGCGCGAGGTAGAGGGGCTATAAAACGCCCAGTTTATAGCAGACAGTTTTATGAAAAACTGTCTGTTTTTTGTTGTTAAGACATAGGAAATTGCTCTGCAATCCTATGTCTTAACAACACACTTCGTGTGAGGATGTGCACGCGCATGAGCGGAAGTATAGCTATGCGATCATGCGCGGCGCGGCAAAAGTGTAACGGAAAACCCCGTGGGAACGCACTGCGTCGGAAGGGAAAAGCCTCCGGGGAATTGCGCAGCGGCGCAGGCTTGCCTTCTGGGGCGCGCAGCATGTGAGAATTTTTGGCGGGGAACGTGCTTGATGGGAAACTGTCTGCGGAAAGGATGAAAAAAGTTCCACCTTATAAAAAACAGGGAAGCTGTTAGAATGTAATTAACAAAGGAAAAATGAGGAAAGAAAGGGAGAGGGAAATGAAAAAGAAAAGCAAAGCTGACAGGATTCCGAAATGGGCATGGCTACTCATATCGTTTGTGACAGCGATGGTGGTATGGTATTTATTATCGCTGAACCCACAGACGGCACGAAGCTTTCCGAATGCGGTTAAGACGCTGCAGTCGCTGTCTGTCATGATCGAGCGCGGCGTTTTCTGGCAGGACATCGGCAGCAGTCTGATTTCCGTGACGGCAGGTTTTGCGATTGGGTTTGTATTGTCGCTGCCTGTGGCGATTCTCATGGCATGGTACGCGCCGGTGCGCAACATCATCGAGCCGTGGATCCAATTCATCCGCAATATCCCGCCGCTGGCATATGTACCGCTTGTTGTTATCTCCGCCGGGGTCGGAAGGAAGCCGCAGATTATTGTCATTACGATCGCAACCTTCCTGATCATGACGGTTACGATTTATCAGGGTGTCATCAATGTGGATGAGACGCTGATCAAGGCGGCAAGGGTACTGGGGGCAACGGACAAGGACATTTTCTTCCGGGTGATCGCACCGGCAACGCTGCCGTTTATTATCACGGCGATTCGTCTTGGAAGTTCCACGGCGCTGACGACGCTCATCGCAGCGGAGTCTACGGGAGCTGTGGCAGGACTTGGTATGAGAATCCGTTCGCTTAACAACACCTTTGAATCAGAGCCGATGCTTTTGTACATCATCATTATCGGTATCATCGGTATGCTGGTTGAAAAGCTTGTCAAATACTTAGAGAGGAGGTTCACGGGATGGCAGGAGAAACGAGAAGTGTAAAAGTAAAAATCGACAATGTCAGAAAGGTTTATGATACCAGAAACGGCGAGATGATCGCGTTAAACGGTGTGAACCTCGACATTATGGAAAACGAGTTCATCTGCGTCGTTGGACCTTCCGGATGTGGGAAATCCACACTGTTAAATATTATCGCAGGTTTGCTTGAGCCGACATCGGGAAAGGTATCCTGTGACGGCAGGGAAGTCCAGGGAACGGGAACGGATCGCGGGGTTGTGTTCCAGCAGTACGCACTGTTTCCGTGGATGACCGTCAAAAAGAACGTTATGTTCGGTCTGAACCTAAAGGGGATCAAGGGCAAAGAAGCGGAAGAAATTGCCATGAAATATATCAAAATGGTACAGCTTGAGGATTTCGTGGATCACTACCCGAAGGAACTTTCCGGCGGTATGAAGCAGCGTGTCGCAATCGCGCGGGCATATGCGGTCAATCCCTCCATTCTTCTGATGGATGAACCGTTTGGGGCGCTGGATGCGCAGACGCGTACGCAGCTTCAGCAGGAGCTGCTTGAGACATGGGAGAAGGAAAAGAAAACATGCTTTTTCATCACACATGACGTGGATGAGGCGATTATTCTTGCACAGAAGGTCATTATCATGAGCGCGAGACCGGGGCGCATCAAGGAGATCGTTGATATTGATATTCCCTATCCGCGTACGCAGGAGACAAAGATGTCGCCGGAGTTTTTGGAATTAAAGAATCATATCTGGAGTCAGGTATATCAGGAGTATCTGGAGGTCAGAAAATAGCGATCGTACTTTCGCCGGGCGACCGGATGAAATAAAAGCCTATAAGGGAGGTAAAAACATGAAAAAGAAAATGGTAAGCTTATTAATGGCAGCGCTGATGACAGTGGGAATGCTGGCAGGCTGCGGCGGGAACACAAATGAACCGGCATCGGCGGATACCGACAAATCCTCTGAGCCTCAGAAGGTGACCGAGCCATTGGTACCTGAGACGGAGGCACCGTCAGAGGCGCCGGCTGCCGAACCGGTGACCTTGAATGTGGCATATATGCCGAACTACGGAAGTCTCTGGTCGATTGAGAATGCGATTGCACAGGGATATTTTGAGGAAGAAGGAATCACGGTAAATCTGACACAATTCCAGGATGGTCCGACGATCATCGCATCCATGGAGTCGGGAAGCATTGACATTGGTTATATCGGACAGGGGGCTCATAAACTTTGCATCGGCGGTCAGGCAACTATTTTTGCATTATCTCATATCTCCAACGGAGACGCGCTGATTGGCGGAGAGGGAATTACGAAGGTGGAGGATTTAAAGGGAAAGAAGGTTGCTTATTCTTCCGGCACATCCAGTGAGGATATTCTTTTAAATTCCCTGACAAAAGCAGGAATGACGATGGGCGATATTGAGGCGGTTGATATGGACGCTTCCGCGATCGTGACAGCGATGTTATCCGGTGGTGTTGACGCATGTGCGACATGGTCGCCAAACAGCCTTACGATTTTAGACGGGATGTCAAATGCTACAAAGCTGGCAGATAACCTTACATTTGCGGATCAGACCGTATCCCTGGCTAGCTGGATCGCAATGCCGGAGTTCGCAGCGGAGAACAAGGACGTACTGGTAAGATTCACAAGAGCATTATTTAAAGGCATGGATTACGGTGCAACCGAGCATCAGGAAGAAACTGCTGAACTAGTTGCAAAGGAGGTTGCACAGGATAAGGACATCGTATACCAGCAGCGCGGCGATGCAGAGTGGCTGACAGGAAAGGATGTGTCTGTAGGCGCGGCAGACGGCACCGTAGAGGGCTATTATGAGCTGCAGAAGAAGAATCTGATCGACAGCGGCGCGGTTGTGTTTGAAGAAGGTCAGGAAGAACCGGCAGTATCTGATTATGTATTGCTTGACGTAATGGTTGAGGCGGGTCAGTACTAAAATAAAAGTAGCTTCCGATGAAAACGGGGGCAGTTAAGAAGTAATAGGGCTGCTTTCCGCAGCCCTATTCTTCGACGCAGGAATGGAGGAGGTAAAAACATGTTTCACGATTACTATTATTATAACAGGGAGCAGCTATTGGCAGCGCCTAAAATTCCGCTGATTGTGATGGAGGATAATGAGACGGTATTTCGCGCAATGGCGGACGAGATGGCAGATGAAATTCAAAGGAAGAATGCCCTCGGCGAGAAAACAGTATTGATCTGTCCGGTCGGTCCCGTCGGTCAATACCCGTATTTTGTAGAGCGGGTAAACAGAGAAAATATCAGCTTAAAAAATGTATGGTTTATCAATATGGACGAATATCTCACAGACGACAAGCAGTGGATCGACAAGGAGCACCGATTGAGCTTCCGCGGTTTTATGGACCGTGCGGTTTATCATAAGCTAAAGCCTGAGCTTGTGATGCCGGAGGAACAGCGGATATTTCCGAACCCGGATCAGCTTTCCTATATTCCCAAGCTGATTGAGCAATTAGGCGGCGTGGATATTTGCTTTGGGGGGATTGGAATAAACGGTCATGTAGCGTTTAACGAAGCGTCGGATGAGCTGGATGCGGAGGAATTTCTGACACAGAGGACGAGAGTGCTTCCGATTTCCAAAGAGACGAGAGCGGTAAACTCCATCGGAGATTTAAACGGAGCGTTGGATGATATGCCGCAGTACTGCATTACGATTGGAATTTATGAGATTTCCCATGCGAGAAAGATACGTCTTGGATGCTTTCGAGACTGGCACAGAAGTGTCGTCAGACATGCCGCATATGGGGAGAGGAGTGCACATTTTCCGGTGAGTCTGCTGCAGGGACATCCTGATATTACGATCAGACTGACAGAATTTGTGGCAGATCTGCCGGAATAAGAGGGAGAACGAGAGGATGAAAAAACTTTTTATTGTCAATGGAGAGGTCTACATAGACGGAAGGTTTGAGAAAAAAACGATTGAGGTCTGCGACGGGCGCATCAGGCTACATGAGGCGTCGGAGCAACTGCATGGAGACGGTGAGTTCATTGACGCCGCAAAGAAAAAAATCGTACCGGGATTTATTGATATTCACACGCACGGAGCCGTTGGCGTTGACGTGAACGCAGCGACTGCAGAGGATTTGGAAAAAATCTGCCGGTTCATGGCGGGGAACGGAACGACCGCGTGGCTTTGTTCGGTACTTACGGATACAAGAGAGCAGACCGAGTGGTGTATCGACCAGTTTTTGGCACATAAAAAAATGGAGCACGAGGGAGCCCAACTGCTTGGTATCCATTTGGAAGGACCGTTCCTTGCCAAGGAGTATAAGGGGGCAATGCCGGAGTATCTTTTGCAGAAGGCAAACATGCCGCTGCTGCGGGCATATCAGGAGCGTGCAGAGGGAAATATCAAATATATTACGATCTCACCAGAGGTTGAGGGCATTACAGACGATATTCCGGCGATGCGGGAGCTCGGAATTACCGTTTCAATCGGTCATTCGGGAGCGGATTATGATACCTGCTGGAAGGCGATCAAAAACGGAGCTGCCTGCAGCACGCATACCTTTAATGCCATGAAGCTTTTGCATCAGCATTTCCCGTCTGTGATGGGTGCGGCGCTGGAATCGGATATTTACTGTGAGGCAATTTGTGACGGCAGACATCTTCATCCGGGCGTTGTCCGTCTTTTGTTAAAGGTCAAAGGAAATAAGCGCGTGATCGCGATTACCGATTCGATCATGGCGGCAGGGCTTCCAGACGGAAAATATAAGCTTGGCGTCAACGATGTTGTGGTGGAGGACGGCGACGCCAAGCTTGCGGAGAACGGCGTGCGTGCGGGAAGCACACTGACACAGAATACCGCGTTAAGGAATCTGCTCGCCTTTACGGGCAGACCATTGGAGGAGATCGTTCTGCTTCTTTCCGAAAATCCGGCAAGAATGTTAAACATTTATGACCGAAAGGGCTCGATTGCAGATGGCAAGGACGCAGACCTTGTGCTCTTGGATCAGGAGAATGAGGTTTGCTGCGTATTTGCCGGAGGGAGAAAAATTCATGCATAAGAGACGTTTCTAACTCTGCCTTTGTGTGTTATGATAACTATATTCATAGATGCGGGAAAAGGGGGAAACAGTTGTGCTGATCATACTGACGGCAGTGCTTGTCATTGCATCTGTCTGGATTTTGTGCATGAAAAAGACAAAGGAATCCATCTATCTGTTCGGAATTTGCTTTAGTCTGATGCTTGAAATATGCGGAGTCATGATTTTTATTGCAAAAAAGGGCGGTATTTCCGATGAGGTCATGCATTTTTTCTATATCTCGCGGGGGATTCGCAACAAAATCCAGTTTTTTCTGATCACGCTCAATCAGATGGGATTTTTAGTGGCGCTGGGAAGGACGTTGTTTCCGTTGTTTCTGATCGAGATGGCGATGTGCTATTCCATGCTTGGCTTTATACGCAAGAGTATATGGCTACCAAAGGCGGCGGCTGTGCTTCCTCTGCTGACGCTTGTGCTCTATTTCCCGCCGATCTACCGCGGTATGACGGAGAGCAACCTTGGGGTATACAGGATTCTCGGAAAATGGACGGTCATCTGGATCACGTGTTATCTGATTGCGGCGGTAGCGCTGCTTTTGAAGGAATTTACAGAGATCACGATGAAATTCTGCCGCAGGCAGTTTTCTATGATAGTGATTTGCCTGTGTTCCCTTTTGGGTATATATTGTTTGTATTACAGACAGGATCCGGGACAGATCTACCATTTTTACGAGTATTCCATTGCGGGAAACAGCGGAATCGGGTATCTTCAGGTCAAACCGTCCCTGCTTAGCTATATCACATTGGTGGCGACGAGTGTGATTTGCTGTATGCTCGGATTTTTCAGCTTTTTCCGGTATGCGCAGGGGAATTATGAGAGCAGCAGGGAAGATATTGTGATGGCGCGTAAGTTTGATACGGCGAAGGTCGGCGTATCGATGTTTGCGCACGGGATGAAAAACCAGCTCCTTTCCAGCAGGGTCATTTACAAGCGGATCGGGCAGCTTTATGAGCAGCCGCAGGTAGACACCGTACAGCTAAAGGAATATATTGATACGCTTGAAAGGATCAATCAAACGATGCTCCTTAGAATGGAGGAGCTGTACCGCTCGGTAAAGATGAATGCTATTTATATGGTTCCGGTGCGTATGGGAGAGATCGTGGACGAGACGCTGCAGCGGTTTCATCAAAAATATCCGCAGGTGACAGTGCGCGTGGACGTAGACCCCGATACGATGGTTCTCTCCGATAAGACGCATCTTTGCGGCGCACTCAACAATCTTTTGATCAATGCGCAGGAGGCGATTGCCGCGGCGGATCGGGGGGATGACGGCGAGCTTTCCTTTCTCTGTCACAATGAAAGGCTGTATACGGTGATCGAGGTGCGGGATAATGGAATCGGGTTGAGCAAGAGCAAGGCAAAAAAGATTTTTGAGCCGTTTTATTCCAGCAAAAATTCCAACTTCAACTGGGGTATGGGCTTATATTACGTCAGGGAAATCGTAAAAAGTCATCTTGGTTCGATTCGTGTAGAAAGTAAGGAGGGAGAGGGCAGCAGCTTTTTTATCCTGCTCCCGAAATATTAGATGGACGGAAAAATCAGAATTTTGATCGCGGATGATTTTGAGCTTTTGCGGGAAGATTTAAGCGAGCTGTTATCCGGGCAGCCGGATATGGAGGTTGTGGGTTGTGCTGCGAGCGGGAAGGAGATCGTAGAGCTTTCCGCTCAGGTGGAGTACGATCTGATCCTTATGGATATTGAGATGGAATCCATGAATGCAGGGATCGTTGCCACGGAGCGGATCAGGGAGCAAAAGCCCCATGCAAATGTCATCTTTTTGACTGCGCATGAGACAAGGGAGATGATCGTGACGGCAATGGGAGCCGGCGCGGCTGATTATCTGGTAAAGGGCTGTCCGGACGAGGAGCTCCTTACGCATATCCGGTGTGCTTATGAGGGACATCCGATCATGCAGAGCATGATCCATGAGACGATCATGCAGGAATATGTCAGGCTGCAGAGAAGCGAGCGGAGCTTGTTGTTTTTTATCAATAATATTTCCAAGCTCACGGGAACCGAGCGTGAGATGATCAAGCTTCTTTTGCAGGGTTGCAAGGTAAATGAGATCGCAAAGATCCGCTGCGTGGAGACGAGTACGATCAAGACGCAGATCAAGGGGTTGCTGCGGAAGTTTGGATGCAGCCGGACAAAGGAGATCGTACAGATTATACACGAATTGAATATTGAGCACTTATTTTAAAGAAAGCGGGACGGAGGAATATATGGGGGAAAATATTTTAATCGTGCACGGGGGCGGACCTACGGCAGTCATTAATGCTTCCCTGTACGGTGCGGTTACAGAGGCGAAAAAGCATCGGGAATTAGAACATATTTATGCGGCGAAAAACGGAACGGGCGGACTGCTCCGCGAGGAGTTTATCGAGCTTTCCAAGATACCGCAGGAGGAGCTTGAGCTGCTTTTGCAGACGCCGGGGAGCGCCATCGGCACATCGAGGGATCAACTGGAGCAGGAGGAGTATGACCGTATGGCAGACATCCTGCAAAAGAGAAATATCCGTTATGTGCTCTTTAACGGAGGCAACGGTACGATGGATACCTGCGGGAAACTGTATCGAACCTGTAAGGGCAAGGGCTTTGATGTGTGTGTCATGGGGATTCCCAAAACGATGGACAATGATATTGCGATCACGGATCACAGTCCGGGGTTTGGAAGCGCGGCGCGATACATTGCGCAGAGTGTCAAGGAGGTCTGCGCGGATGTGCGTGGATTGCCGATCCATGTGGTGGTGATCGAGGCTTCGGGCAGAAATGCAGGCTGGATCACCGCGGCGAGCGCACTTGCCGATGACGGAGACGGCAACGGGCCGGATCTGATTTATCTGCCGGAGCGTCCGTTTGACGAGGATAAATACATAGAGGATGTAGAGAGGCTTCTTAAGCGGAAGTCGGGAATCGTGGTTGTAGCGAGCGAGGGATTGCGCGATGCGGACGGAAAACCGATCGTGCCGCCGATATTTCAGGTGGGGCGTGCAACTTATTTTGGAGATGTGAGCGCGCATCTAGCAAATCTTGTCATCCGGCGGTTAGGCTATAAGGCGAGAGGCGAGAAGCCGGGACTGCTCGGGAGAGCGTCAATGATGCTCCAGAGCGAAGTGGACAGAGACGAGGCGGTACTTGCAGGCAGGCTTGCATGTGCTAAGGTATTAAAGGGCACAAGCGGCAAGATGGTAGCATTCCGCAGGGTTTCTGTCAAGCCGTATGAGATGGAGCCGTTTTTGGTAGATATTGATGAAGTGATGATGCATGAGCGCACGATGCCGGATACCTATATCAATGAAGAAGGAAACGGTGTGACGGAGGCATTTAAGGAATGGTGCAGACCGCTGATCGGCGGCGAACTGCCGAGGATGACGGCATTTAACCAATAAATTATGATAAATGGAGGATGAGAGTATGTTAGTACCAATGAGAGCGATTTTGGATGCTGCGGATAAGCATGATTATGCGCAGGGAGCGTTCAATGTGAACGCAGTGTGTCAGGCAAAGGCAGTCATTCAGGTGCATGAGATGTTCCGCAGCCCGGCGATCCTGCAGGGCGCTGATCTGGCAAACGGCTTTATGGGTGGACGAACGGATTTTATGAATGCAACGCTGGAGGATAAGAAAAAGGGAGCAAAAAATATTGCCAACGCCGTGAAGAAATACGGCATGGACAGTCCGATCCCGATTGCACTGCACTTAGATCACGGCAAGAATTTTGATTCCTGCGTGGCTGCGATCGAGGGCGGTTACACGAGCGTGATGATCGACGGAAGTTCCCTTCCGTTTGAGGAAAATGTGGAGATCACGAGAGAGGTCGTCAAATATGCGCATGCGCGCGGCGTTTCTGTCGAGGGAGAGCTTGGCGTGCTTGCGGGCGTGGAGGATCATGTGTTTTCCGCGGACAGCACCTACACGAATCCGCTGAGCGCCATTGAATTTTTCAAAAAAACCGGTGTTGATGCGCTGGCGATCAGCTACGGTACGATGCATGGGGCAAATAAAGGAAAGAATGCGGTTATCCGCAAGGAGATTGCAATCGCGATCAAAGAATGTATGCGGCACGAGGGCATCGAGGGTTATCTGGTAAGCCACGGTTCTTCCACGGTTCCGCAGTATATTGTCGATGAGATCAACGGGCTTGGCGGAGAAATTGCAAATGCATATGGAATAAATGTCAACCAGTTGATAGAGGCAGGACACTGTGGGATTGACAAGATCAATGTAGATACCGATATTCGACTGGCAGTCACACGCAATCTAAAGGAGCTGTTTGCGGCAGATAAGAGGCTTCAGTCAAGCGCATCGATCGGGGAGATTTATGAGCTTTTGGAGAAGAATAAATCTGCGTTTGACCCGCGTGTGTTCCTGCCGCCGATTATGGATACGTTGATGTACGGCAATGTGCCTGACGATGATGTGGCAAGAATCTGCAAGTGCGTGGAGGACGGCGTCAAGGAGATTGTAGGTACGCTGATCGTGAAATTCGGAAGCTATGGGATGGCGCCGAAGGTGGAGGCGGTGACACTTGACGAGATGGCAGAGCGCTATAAGAAAGCCGGAATTTAATGGAGGGCGTTATGAAGCATATATATCTGAATTTAAAGAGATTTGATGTGCCGGCAGAGCTTGGCGGCGTCAACCGCCTTGCACCGGTGAATGACTGGGCGGCGTATATTGTGAAAAATACGCAGGATGCGCTGCGGGAGTACGACCCGGCGGAGGTGGAGTTTGGAATGTATTTTCCTGAGCTGCACCTGCTGCAGGCGGCAGCCGCAAAAAGTGCGGACAGCCCGGTAAAGCTCGGATGTCAGGGGGTATACCGCGCCGATACCGCTGTGGGCGGCAACTTTGGTGCGTTTACGACAAACCGTCCGGCGGCTGTGATGGCGGCGGCGGGCTGTGAGACCACGATCATCGGGCACTGCGAGGAGCGAAACGACAAGGCTGGGATCCTCGCCGAGGTGGGAGTGACGGATACGGATGCTGTCAACCGTCTGCTCAATCAGGAGATAAAGTGTGCGATCGCAAGGGGGATGAACGTGCTCTACTGTATCGGAGAAAAGAGTGAGGAGCAGGAGCAGTGGCAGGAGGTGCTCGGCAGACAGATCGGGCTTGGTCTTTTGGACGTTGATACCTCTAAGGTTGTGATCGCTTACGAGCCGATCTGGTCGATCGGACCGGGCAAGATACCGGCAGACAAGGAATATATCACAAAGATTGCGCGCTTCGTCAAGGAAAAGACAGGCGGCATGGATATTGTTTACGGCGGCGGCTTAAAAGAGGAGAATGCAGTGATGCTTGCATCGATCGACGAGATTGACGGAGGTCTTATTGCACTGACGCGTTTTTTCGGTGAGATCGGGTATTATCCGGAGGAATATTTAGAGATCATCCGTCTTTACATGAACGGCAGAGGCTAGGGAAAAGGAGAGTGCATGATGAAAATTGAATTTGAATACGGGCAGGGAACAATGGCGGCGGAGCTGCCGGATAGCACAGACATTTTTATTCCGGGCGAGACGGTAAAAGACCTGGATCATATCCCGGAGGATCATCTGGAGGCAGCATATCTGGAGAGTCTTGCACATCCAATCGGCATGCCGACCTTAACAGAGCTTGCGCACAAGGGAAGCACGGTCACGATCATTGTACCCGACCGTGTGAAGGGCGGCGAGCAGCCGACCAGTCACAGAAAGCTGAGTATTAAATATATTTTAAAGGAGCTGTATGCTGCGGGTGTTGAGAAGAAGGATATTCTGTTTATCATTTCCAACGGACTTCATCCAAGAAGCAAGGAGTCCGATGCGCTGGCAATTTTTGGACCGGAGATTTTCCATGAGTTCTGGCACACCGGACAGATCATCAGCCATGACAGCGAGGATGCCGAGCACATGATAGACCTCGGAACGACGCACAGAGGAGATCCGGTCTACATGAACAAGTATGTGTTTGACTGCGATATTCCGATTTTGATCGGACATGTGCAGGGAAATCCTTACGGCGGCTATTCGGGAGGCTATAAGCACAGCGCGACCGGAATCACAAACTGGAAGTCGATCGCAAGTCATCATGTGCCGTCGGTGATGCACCGCGACGATTTCACGCCGGTCAATGGGGGCAGCTTAATGCGCAATAAATTTGATGAGATCAGCATGCACATGGAGGAGAAGATGGGGCATCCGTTCTTCTGCTGCGACGCTGTGCTTGACACCTCATCCAGACAGATCGCGATCTATTCCGGCTACGCAAAAGAAATGATGCCATTGAGCTGGAAGCTGGCGGACAAGAGGACTTATGTGCACTGGGCGGAGAAGAAATATGACGTGCTGGTATTTGGTATGCCGCAGAAGTTCCACTACGGGGACGGCATGGGAACGAACCCGATCATGATGATGCAGGCGCTTAGCGCACAGGTGCTCCGTTATAAGAGGATCATGAGCGATCGCTGTGTCATTATCTGCTCATCCATCTGCAACGGCTATTTCCACAACGAGCTGTGGCCGTACTTAAGAGAGCTTTACACGATGTTCCAGCATGATCACATGGATACGCTTCCCGATATGAACCGCTACGGCGAATATTTTGCGACAAATGAGGAGTATATCCGCAAATATCGTTTCTGCAACGCATTTCATCCGTTCCACGGCTTTTCGATGATGTCCTGCGGACATATTGCGGAGATGAACACCAGCGCGATCTATATCGTCGGAGCGCAGGAGCCGGGTTACGCGAGAGGCATGGGCTTAAAGACGAGAGCGACCTTTGAGGAGGCGCTTTTGGACGCGAAGAAAAAGTTTGTCGGCGAGAACCCGAATATTCTTGCACTTCCGATGACCTTTAAGAAGGCTGCGGTACATCTGTGCATGAAGAATCCGGCAGACGATTGTATGGATGCCTACGGACATCCTACAGGCTGTTGCGGTTGATCCGGTTTTTATTATTTTTGAGAGACACGAGAAATGGAACGCATTTGCGGCTCCATTTTTCGTGCCGTAAAGCAGGGGAGAAAATGGAATGGGGCTGTTTAAAAGAAATGAACAACAGAGCGTAGTAAAGGGAGCGAAGGAGACAGGGAATCCCTCTTTTGCCGAATTTGCAGATCATATTTTAAAGGAAACAAAGCTGCTCAATGACAGTGTCATGCAGTTAAATTATATAGCGGGAAGTACCAACAACGCAGTCCATGCAGTCCATGCATCAATCAATGAGATCAGTGAGGAAAATAACGAATTATCGGTAAATATCAGCAGGATCAAGGAAATCTCAGAGGAGATGGGCGTAGATATTGAGTCGGATATTTCAGAGGTCACGCAGTTGGCGGAGTCGGCAGACCGGATGACGGAAAGCAACGGTCGTGTCATGGCGTATTTTGAGGAGCTGATTAAGGAAAACGGAGAGACCTCGGTGGGAATTGAGGAGGTTTCCGTCAATACAAGACTGACAAATGAGGCGGCGCTTGAAGTGCTGGAGGTGACGGAGCTGATCAATGAGATCGCCAATAAGACAAATCTGCTCAGCCTGAATGCGTCGATTGAGGCGGCGCGCGCCGGAGAGGCTGGGAGAGGCTTTGCAGTTGTGGCAAAGGAGATTCAGGAGCTTGCCGAGCGCAGCAGGAGCAGTGCGGAAAATATTGGAAGAATCATGAAGGAGCTGAAGGCGAAGTCCAATAATTCGGTGGAGAGCATCCGCAGGATTCAGCAGACCTTTGAGCATCAGACGGATAATCTGCAGAATACAAGGACTTTTTTGGAGCAGACCAAGACACATATCGGACAGGTGCAGGAGAGCGTTCATTTTCTGAAGGAAAACATGGATAAGCTTAAGCTGTCAAAAAATGTGATCTTAGAGAATATGGGAGAGCTGGAACAGCTTGGCGCAAACAATTATGAGGCGACGGAGCTGATCGTTTCCGATTTTGGACGGGTCGTAAAAAATACAGGAAAAATGACTTCGACGGCGTTTGAACTATCGCATGTGAATGAGGAGTTAAAGCGTGTGGCAAGGGCTTGTGACAAGGAGCAGACGGGAGCCTCTGTGCAGGAGACCGTAACGATCAGGGTTGGGTATATGCCAAATTACGGGAGTCTTTGTACGATCGTGCCGGCGATCAGGCTCGGCTATCTAACGCAGGAGCATATTTCAGTGGAGCTGAAAAAATATGGCAACGGTATGCAGATCGTGGATGCGCTCGGACGGGGAGAGATAGACGCCGGATATATCGGACATGGTTCGCATAAACGTTGCATCAGCGGAGACGCGGTCATATTTCTTTTGTCGCATATGTCAAATGCAGAGGCAGTCATTGGCAGCAGAAAAAGCGGTGTGCGGACCTTAAAGTCGTTAAAAGGCAGGCGGATCGGAACGGTTTTGGACGCAAACAGTGACATGATCTTAAGCTTTGCGCTGGAGAGCGCGGGAATAGAGCGGGCGGCATGCGAGATTACAGAAGGAACGCCGCAGCAGCTTGTGCAGCAGATGATCAAGGGGGAGCTGGATGCCTGTGCGCTCTGGTCGCCTTATACGCTTGAAATCTATCAAAGGATGGGGAATGACGCTGTTTTGCTTGCAAACAACATGAACTTCTATAACCGTCTTGTCTCGCTGTCCTCATGGGTGACAAGCACGAAATTTGCGAGAGAGCAAAGGGATGTGCTAGTACGGTTTACCAAAGCGCTTTACCGTAGTATGAACTACCGTGCGATCGAGGAGAATATGAAGCAGGTTGCGGAGTGGGTTTCAGGGCTTACCGGCGAGGGCGTAAGGATGACATACGAGCAGAGACGCGACGCCGACTGGGCAACTGCGGGGTATGTGGCGATCGGGGCGAAGGACGGTACGGTCGCAAGGCTTTATCGGACGCAGCAGGAGCAGTTTTTGCGGGCGAACGAGGTGCGCAGTGCCGTTCCGGTTGAGGATTATGTGTTGCTTGATGTTATGACAGCGGCTGCCGATTAGGAGGGGGAGAGTTTGATGATACCGGTAATTTTATTTTGTGTCTGTATTCTTGCGTCCAGCATCGGGGCGATTGTAGGCGCCGGCGGCGGCGTGATCATTAAGCCGGTGGTGGATATGCTGGGGATTCTGCCGATTTCAACGGTCAGCTTTTGTTCGGGCTGCACGGTGCTTGGCATGTCGGTCAGCTCGATGATCCGAAACCGGAACGACGGAATTAAGCTTAAGCTGCGCACAAGTACAGCGTTAGCAGTCGGAGCGGTGTTCGGCGGGCTTGCCGGACAGTGGCTGTTTGATCTGGCAAGGCGCAGCTTTGGAGATGAGAAAAGGCTTGGCGCGATGCAGGCAGTCTGTCTTGCAGCCGTTACGATCGGTGTGCTGGTCTATGTGATCAATAAGGAGAAGCTTGTTTCAAAGCATGTCGAAAATTTTGCCGCGGCTATGGCGATCGGTGTATTTCTCGGTATGATCTCTGCGTTTCTTGGAATCGGCGGGGGACCTGCAAATGTCGCCGTGCTCTATTTCTTTTTCTCAATGGAGGCAAAGGAAGCTGCCAAAAATTCTATTTATATTATTATTTTTTCTCAGGTTTCCAGTATTGTCACTGCACTTGTTTCCGGGACAGTACCTGACTTTTCGTGGGTCAACCTTCTTTCCATGATGGCGGGCGGCGTGGGAGGCGCGCTAATCGGTGCAGCAGTCTCAAAACGTATCGATAACCGCGGCGTGGAGAAGCTGTTTCAGGCGCTGCTCCTTACGATCACAGCGATCGCATGCTATAATATTTTAAAATATACGGTATTGTAGAATATGTATTTTTGATTTTTTTAGGTTACAGAATAAATTAATACTTTTTTTGGTTTCCAAAATGTGAATAGTCTGTTATAATAGACGCATAATATCACTTAGGAGGCAATAGCAATGGGTGAGGATCGAAGAACATTTAAAATAAAGGATGGTAGCTTAGGAGAAGTGAAGATTGCAGATGAGGTTGTTGCCATCATCGCGGGACTGGCGGCCACGGAGGTGGACGGCGTCGGGTCTATGGCGGGCAACATTACAAATGAATTGGTGAGCAGACTCGGAATGAAGAATCTCTCGAAGGGGATTCGCGTGGAGGTCGCGGAGGCAAATGTAAAGGTAGACGTTGCCCTGAATATTTCTTACGGATATTCGATTCCGGAGGTATCTGCCAAAGTGCAGGATCGTGTGAAAAACGCGATTGAGAATATGACGGGACTTTGCGTTTCGGTTGTCAATGTGCGGATCGCATCTGTGGATATGAACAGCAGCAAATAGCAGTTTTTTGGGAATATCATAAAGGGTGTCCGAGCGGCATCCTTTTTCCTTGTTTTATGGGAAACTTCTTATTTCCCATAAATAAAACGGTCCGCGCGGATCGCACTGCGGCGGATCAGTAAGAAGAAGGGAATTTGTATGACAAGAAGAGAATTAAGAGAACAGGTCTTTAAGCTGCTGTTTGGGCTTGAGTTTCATGATGTGTCCGAGCTTCCGGCGCAGATTGCTGTTTATGCAGAGCATGAGCAGATTTGGGACGAGACGGATGGCGCGTATATCAGAGAAAAATGCATGGATGTTGCAGCGCATATCGAAGAAATTGACAGCGCGGTCAACGAGGTGTCAGAGGGCTGGAAGACAACAAGAATGGGAAAGGTAGAGCTGACGCTGATTCGCCTTGCAGTCTATGAGATGCGCTTTGAGGAAGGGATTCCTGTGCGCGTTGCGATCAATGAGGCGGTGGAGCTTGCAAAGAAATATGGCAGTGAGGATTCGCCTTCGTTTATCAATGGAATTTTGGGTAAGCTTGTATGATGAAAAATGTATATTCGGTAGGTCAGGTAAATACATACATCAAAAATATGTTTGCGCAGGATTTTATGCTCAAGCGTATCAGTGTCAAGGGAGAGGTGTCAAATTGTAAATATCACAGCTCCGGACACATTTATTTTACGCTCAAGGACGGCGTTGGGGCAATCAGCGCAGTTATGTTTTCCGGAAGCAGACGCGGACTGACCTTTGCAATGAAGGAGGGGGACAAGGTAGTCGTAACAGGTTCGATCGAGGTCTACGAACGTGACGGAAAATATCAGCTTTACGCGCGGGAGATCGAGCTTGCAGGCGCGGGAAATCTGTACTTGAAATTTGAGGCGCTAAAGCGTGAACTGGAGGAAATGGGAATGTTTGACGCCTCCTATAAAAAGCCGATCCCTAAATATGCCAAGCGCGTGGGAATCGTGACTGCCCCGACAGGAGCGGCGATACAGGATATTCGCAATATCGCATCGCGGAGAAATCCTTATGTCCAGCTGATCTTATATCCGGCGCTGGTGCAGGGAGAGGGCGCGGCAGCGAGCGTTGTAAACGGGATTCGGACATTAGACGCCCTGGGTGTGGACGTAATGATCGTCGGACGCGGCGGCGGCTCGATCGAGGATTTGTGGGCGTTTAACGAGGAAAGCGTGGCAAGAGCCATTTTTGCTTCGGAGCTGCCTGTGATTTCTGCTGTCGGGCATGAAACGGATTTTACGATTGCCGATTTTGTTTCGGATTTGCGTGCGCCGACCCCATCTGCGGCGGCAGAGCTTGCAACCACAAGTCTTGCGGACAAAAAGGAGGATGCAAGGGCGCTGGCGGAACGATTGGAACGGAATTTGCAGGCAATCCTGACGGTATCTAAGCGGAGACTGGAATTTCTGAAGGAACGCCCTGTGCTGAAGCGTCCGTTGGAATTGATGCAGAAAAAGGAGCGCATGCTTGCGGAGCAGGAACGGCTTCTGTATAAAAAAACGGCAGGACAGCTGCAACGGCTTAGCCGAGGACTTCTGGCGGCAGAGGGCAGGCTGGCGGCGGTTTCGCCGTTTTCTGTGATGAACCGCGGCTATGCCATGCTGATGGATGAGAGAGGTACGCCGCTTACAACGGCGCAGGCGGCGGCAATCGGGCAGGCGGTACGGATTCGCATGAAGGACGGCATTTTGCAGGCAGAGGTGACAGGAAAGGCGGTATTTGCCGATGGCGAGAAAGAAACAAACCTTTGATGAAGCAATGGAACGCTTAGAGGAAATTGTAGAACAGCTGGAACAGGAGGAGGTCTCCCTGGAGACGGCTGTTTCGTTGTATAAAGAGGGGCTGACTCTTGCGGCACTTTGCAGAGAAAAGCTTTCTGCGGCGGAAGGAGAAATCGTTCTGTTGAGAAAAGAAGCAGGGCTTTGGCAGGAGGAGCCGTTTCAGGCGGAGGTGGAAGAATGATGGATTTGAAGCAGGAAATGAAGGAACGCTGTGCCTATATTGAACAGGCGTTGGAGCAGGCAGTGCCTGAACAGAAGGACTTTCCGCCTGTGATTTTTGAAGCAATGCGCTACAGCCTTCTGGCAGGGGGCAAGCGTCTGC
>URJS01000036.1 GCA_900548205.1 uncultured Roseburia sp.
AATGGTCCTTTTTTTAATGAACGAGCCATAATTTACCTCCTAATATTATCAGTTCTTCACACGCAACCGCGTGTTTCATAGAACTTGAAACATCTTTGCTATTATAACAGAGTTCTCCGAAAGAATCAAGCCCCAATCCTTTTCCTGTTTTCAGGAAGTAATCAGCGCCTGATTCTATTTATCGGTTCACTCTTTCTTCATACGCATCTGCGGGCAAAATCTCCACCAACGGGAGATCCGCCAGCAGCGAGAAGAATTGTCAAGGACAATTCTTCCGAGCATTAAAATGATTTGCGAAGCAGATTATTTTAATGCTTTGCCATCACGTCTTCTTACGATCAGCTTATTGGAAGCCTTATTCTTCTTTCTTGTCTTAAGACCAAGAGCCGGCTTGCCCCACGGTGTACATGGACCCGGACGTCCGATCGGCGCACGTCCCTCACCACCACCATGTGGATGGTCATTCGGGTTCATAACAGAACCGCGGACGGTCGGGCGGATACCCATATGACGCTTACGTCCTGCCTTACCGATATTGATCAGGCTGTGGTCGCCGTTTCCGACAACACCGATCGTTGCACGGCAGTTTAACGGAACCATACGCATCTCGCCGGACGGAAGACGCAGCGTTGCGTACTTGCCTTCCTTTGCCATAAGCTGTGCAGCCATACCTGCGGAACGCACAAGCTGTCCGCCCTTTCCTGCATAAAGCTCAATGTTATGCACCTGTGTACCAACCGGAATATTCTCAAGCGGTAAGCAGTTGCCGACACGAATCTCTGCCTCTGCGCCGCTCATAACAGTCATGCCGTCTGTCAGACCAGCCGGAGCAAGGATATATGCCTTCTCACCGTCTGCATAGCAGATCAAAGCGATATTGGCAGTTCTGTTCGGATCATACTCAATACCGATAACCTTTGCCGGAATACCATCCTTCTTGTTTCTCTTAAAATCAACGATTCTGTATTTTCTTCTGTTTCCGCCGCCGTGGTGTCTTACCGTAATCTTACCCTGATTATTACGGCCGGCATTCTTCTTTAAAGAAGTTGTGAGAGACTTCTCCGGAGTCGTCTTTGTAATCTCGGAGAAATCAGAGCCAGTCATATTTCTTCTGGAAGGTGTATATGGGTTATATGTCTTAATTCCCATTGTGGTTCTCCTTTCGATGTTTGTTATCGCACATCACTGTGCATATGCGTGATACCAGCAGAGTGTTATGGCAGAGCAGAAGCGATCGGCAAGCTCGCTTGACATATCGCCCACTCTGACATATAAGCGTCCAACGCGACCAAGGGAACTTGTTCCCGATGACACTCTGCCCACAGCTATCCACTTATCTTACAGACCTGCAAAAATCTCAATATCCTTGCTGTCCTCTGTCAGTGTAACGATCGCTTTTTTTGTCTTAGCAGTCTTGCCGATCACCATACCGCGTCTCTTTTTCTTTCCATCCATATTCATGGTATTGACGCTGGCAACCTTTGTTCCCTCGAACATTTTTTCAACTGCCTCTTTGATCATTGTCTTATTTGCTTCCGGATGAACCAGAAAAGTATATTTCTTCTCAGCCATCGCAGCCATGCTTTTCTCTGTCACTACCGGTTTGAGGATTACATCATAATACTGTACGTTTGCCATTATGCATACACCTCCTCGATTGTCTTTACAGCGTCCTTTGTCACAACAACTGTATCATATTTTAACACATCAAATACGTTCAGCTCATTTGTCTGCGCCGTCTTTACAGTCGGCAGATTGCTTGCGGACTTGATCACATTCATATCCATGTCATTCAATACTACAAGCGCCTTCTTAAGGTTTAAGTTATTTAAAACCTCTACAAACTTCTTTGTCTTGATCTCGTCAAGCTTTAATTCATCCAACACGATGAGCTTACTCTCTGCCACTCTGGATGTCAAAGCAGACTTAAGAGCCGCTCTCTTTTCCTTCTTGTTCAGCTTGAAGGAGTAATCTCTCGGCGTCGGAGCAAATACCACGCCGCCGTGTGTCCACTGCGGAGATCTTGTGGAACCCTGTCTTGCATGTCCGGTTCCTTTCTGTCTCCACGGTTTTCTGCCACCACCGCTTACTTCGGAACGGGTCTTAGCCTTCTGTGTTCCCTGACGGTTGTTTGCCAGCTGCTGAAGCACAGCCATATGCACTAAATGCTCGTTTACTTCTACGCCGAAAACAGCATCGTTTAACTCCAGCTTGCCAACTTCCTTGCCTTCCATATTATAAACAGCTACGTTAGCCATTGTTAAGTTCCTCCTTTCCTATTCTAAGCACTATTTACCGGCTTTTACACTCTCTCTGATGGTTACTAAGCACTTCTTAGCGCCCGGCACGGAGCCCTTTACCAAAAGCAGGTTGTTCTCTGCGTCAACTCTTACAACCTCAAGATTCTGTGTTGTAACCTTAACGCTTCCCATGTGTCCCGGCATTCCCTTGCCCTTAAATACGCGGCTCGGTGAAGAACATGCACCGTTGGAACCCTGATGACGATGGAACTTGGAACCGTGAGCCATAGGACCTCTGTGCTGCCCTAATCTCTTAATAGCGCCCTGGAAACCTTTACCTTTGGAAATAGCGGTTGCGTCGATCTTGTCGCCCGCCGCAAAAACATCAGCCTTGATCACGTCGCCCAAATTGTACTCATCCGCATTTTCAAGCTTGAACTCGCGAACAAATCTCTTGCCGGAAACACCTGCTTTTGCAAAATGTCCCATCTCAGCCTTATTCACGCCATGTCTGCGGCTTACTGTCTTCTTTCCGTTCGCATCCTTATTGACAATCTTTTCCTTCTTGTCAACAAATGCAACCTGCACTGCACTGTATCCGTCGTTCTCCACAGTCTTGATCTGTGTTACGGAACACGGACCTGCCTCCAATACAGTTACCGGCACTAATACGCCGTCTGCATCGAAGATTTGAGTCATTCCGACTTTTGTTGCTAAAATCGCTTTCTTCATACTTTTACCTCCTGTTTTCTCTACAGCGGAACGCTTCATGCCCATTCTCGTGGGGTAGCGGAACCGTTCATCCTAGAAAGTCCATATAAGTGGATGTGGAACAAACCACATAGAAGGATGCTTTTACACCCTTCCAAGAATGGAGGCTTCTGCCGAACATTCTTTACTTCTATATAAAACCCTTCAGGATATTCACTTAAATTAAGCTTTTCTGAAAAACCTGTTTGTTTTTCACTGGAATGAAGACTCTTACTTATTCTTCATTTTGATGTCGATATAAACACCTGCCGGCATCTCTAAACGGGATAATGCATCAACCGTCTTCTGGGTCGGTGTTACAATATCGATAAGTCTCTTATGAGTTCTCTGCTCAAACTGCTCGCGGGAGTCCTTGTACTTGTGAGTAGCTCTTAAGATCGTAACAACTTCCTTCTTTGTTGGAAGAGGTACCGGTCCGCTCACCTGCGCTCCGTTCTTCTTTACAGTTTCGATGATTTTCTGCGCTGATGAATCAACTAACTTGTGATCATAAGCCTTCAGAGTGATTCTCATTACTTGACTTGCCATAAAAAAAGTCGCCTCCTTTTCGCACTTTCATTTCAGTACGACAAGCGGTGACTGTACACATACCCGCGTGTATCGTGAAATTCTTCCACAATGAGAGTTCCCTCTCCGGATAACCCGTGAGCAGATCATCCGCACGCCTTGTTTCTACATCCTGTAGACGTTATTCGTGATACAGTGACTTGTCGCCAGTTTCCTAACTTGACATTCGCTCCACGGAAAACCTGCTCTCTCGAGCAGCAACCTCACGCTTCCACGCTATCAATGTCACAGCAAAAATGAGTATACATGATAAATGGCGGGATTGCAAGGACTTTTTTAATTTTTGTGATATTTTCCTAAAGATTTTATCAGTGATTTTCAGGCAGGATTTTTTCGCGCACTTCATTCTTCCATGACGTTCCTTCCAGAAATAATATAAATTGTATAGAATCGAACCCCACAAAGAGAGAGGCACCCGGAAACTTTCCGTTCCGCGTGCCTCGAATATCGATGATCCTATGCAGCAATATACCACGTTTACTGCTATCCCTGACGGATTCCGGTTACTTCATCATAATAGTAAGTCCTTCCGTCCGGCAATGTCGTCCTTCCGTGGTGCATGATACCGGTTACAATGTCGTAGTAATACCAGTTTCCCTCTTTGGAACAATATTCCCCGTGTATCATCCTGCCCTCATCATCATATCTGTACCAATTCTTCTCTTTGGAGCAGCGCTCCCCGACTTTCCTTTCACCGGTTACCTCATCAAACCAGTACCAATTCCCCTCGATACACTGCTCGCCATACAGCATCCGTCCTTCCGGATCATAATAAACCCACTTATTTTTCAAGCTGCTTTGATCCCATATCTCTTTCATACCTGTTGCCCGCTCTCCAGTAATCGGATCATAATAATACCAGTATTTCGTGGTTGACAAATCAAAATAATTCCACTGGTCTCCATGTCTGTTCTCTCTCTTTACCATATGGCCATCTTCCCCATAGTAAACCCATTTCCCCTCCGTGCGGTCTGGATTATAAGGAATAAACACATCTTTGTTTCTTGCCATAGTGCCGTCCGCATCAAACCAGTACCATGCGCCTGTTGACGGATCAAGCCACTCTCTGCTCGCCAGCTTTACCCCGTTTTCATAGCGGTAACATTTTCCTGCATCCCGAAACCAGCCTTTATTCATATCAATGCCAAGCGGTCTGTCTCCCGCGGGTGGATAGCTCCAGCCAGCCGCCCGGTATAGCTCCATAACCCTTCCTATGACTGCCGGATCCGTGAATGCCTTCACCGATCCATGCCGCCCGATACACTCACGCTCCTCCCCGTCCTTCCGCTCCAATAGACGGACCCTTGTATTTTCCGTCCAGCGGGAATTTAAGTCTGCCGTACAAGTGACATGAATCCCCGTCTTACCATCCGGATTAGTGGGTGGATAATCCGCAAGCTTATCGGTATAGACATAGTAATTGCCTTGATACTTTGTCAGGCATGGCCCTTCAAATCCAGTTACAAAATCACTGTTTACAAGCCTCCACGCAGCCGGGTCAGTAACCTTTGTAAGGCTGTCAATAGACCAGATTTCATTTACCGTCCCATACCGTTTCACGACCAGATAATATCTGCCTCCCTCTTTGTACAGCGCACCGTCGATCCGATCCTCCGTCTCTATCCGCGCAGGATCACCTTGATATTCTTTTCTTTTTCTCGCCTCTCTCCGCTCATCCGTAATCCGCTCCTTTGGCAGGTTAATGGGAATCGCTTCCTCGTACTCCGTAACCGGCGGAAGCTCCCATTGCTCCTTCGTTTCAAGATTGCCGCATCCCGGATTTGGCAAAAGCTTCGGCACCCGAACCAGATACGGTTTCATTGTATCACTCCAAGAGCCCGTTTCATGCCACTGCCCATAATACCCCATACTGACCACAACCCAAACCGTACCGTCTTCATCCAGAAACGGTTCCGGTGCAACACAGTCAAACAGCTGATTCGTTCTCTCCCCATGGCTCGTGTACGGCCATCCATATGCCGTGTTGACAGGTACATTTTCCTCACTCCCGCTTGCAGGCAAGCTCCAATGGATCAAATCCTTAGAATACCCCCACATGGGTACGAAGCGATGTGGAGGCACCTTCGGTACCTCCTTCTCTGTCAGAGTAAACCCCGACATCGTCCAGAACACGCCATCCTTATATATCAGACCCGGATCATGCAGACATTTTCCATCCTTACCTTCTATCCAATAATCGTCCCGATCATCAGGAGCCCTGTCTTTGTACGCCTCCGCAATCTTACGGAAGGTAAATCCATCAAAAGAAACATAGATACTGTCCGTCATATCCTCTTCACTGTTAAAAAATATCCCCAACAACAGCTCCCTTGGGTTTTCCTCTCTTGTACTCATCCCCATTGTTTTCTCCTCTCTGTGCGATCAAACTTCTCTTACATTTTCCTGCAAAACGTATTTTATCAATCACTTCTTTATCACTTCAGCCCCATAAGTTGGTTCCACCGAAATATTCCAGTTGTCCCCCACAAAAATTTTCACACCAAAGCATACATAAAACATACCTCCCGAATCCGTCACTTTTCTCGTATCAAAACTACTCAGATCAAGAGTCGACACAGCGCACATTCCAAACATATACTCCATATTTGTCACATTGCTGGTATCAAATCCGACAAGCCCATCGCTCTGCAAGCCACCGCACGCATAAAACATGCAACTCATGTTTGTCACTTTACTGGTGTCAAAGCTGCTCACATCTAAAACATTTAAATTATGACGCCCGCGGAACATGCCGCTCATATCCGTCACTTTACTTGTATCAAACCCGCCCAGATTCAAGGACTCCAACCTGATGCAGTCGTAAAACATTTTACTCATATCCGTCACCTGACTCGTGTCAAGCTTCTCCAGATTCTTTACATATTGTAGTTTTTCCAGTCCTGCAAACAAGCCGCGCAGACTTACTGCACCCGTAAAATCAACATATGCGCCTGTGATTTCATTCTTATACGCAAGCCACCCCGCATTTTCCCAGCCATTCTTCTGTTCCTCTCCGCAGACTCCCAGGATCACAAGCTCTCCGTCTTTTTTCAATATCCATTCGATGCTTCCATCCATGCCTTTGTGCTTGATCTCCTCATCGATGATACCTCCCTCCGCATCACCGATCTCCCGTCCGAGGATTCCCGTGACATTATCAAACCAAAAGGTTTTCCCGTCAATGACCACTTTTCCCTTTGCCATCGTTCCATAAATCGGATCAAAATAGTATCTTCCCCTCGAATCCGTATCCCAGCCCTTCACCATCCTTCCGTTTTTATCGTAGCGCACCCATTTCCCACAACCGCTCTTCTTATCCTCTGCCCATGGTCCCGCCTCTGATATCTGATAGACATCCTTGTTTACCGCTTTTTTTCCATCCTGTGCGGCATCCAGCCAGTACCAGCTGTCCGTTTCCTTATCGTAAATCTCTTTCCCCCGGTCCTCCGTTCCGAGACGAACGCCATCCTCGTAATAATAATCCCCGCCATCGATTTGTATCCATCCGGTTATCCCATACCCTTCTATTTCGGTAAACGCACATTGTTTTCCGTCAATTTCCGTCAATCCCTTCGCCATCGCTCCGGTCACCGGGTCAAAATAATACGTTTCATTCTTGCTGTCCCAGCCCTTTACCATATGACCATTCCCATCATAGCGCACCCACTTTCCCGTACCGTCCTCACGGTCCGCATACTGTCCGCCCCAGGATTCCAGATAGACGTCTTTGTTCTTCGCCATGCGGCCGCCGTCCACCGCATCCAGCCAATACCACGCATCGGTGCCCGGATCGTAGATTTCCTTGCCGCGCCCCTCGGTTCCCTGCTTTACGCCGTTCTCATACCAATATAAATTACCGCCTTCCTCGCGCCACTCGCCCACTGCTTCCTCCGCATGCGCCGTCACCGGCGGTGCAGCCATAACCATTCCCACCGCCATCATAATTCCAAGTATCCATGTTTCTGCCAGTCTTTTCTTTTTTTCTCTCATGATTTCCACCCTCTCTTTCTTGAAACCATTATCTTCGTATATATAAATCTTAGCACGGATCATCTGCTGTCTCAACAAGCATCTTCTTAATTTTTATATAATTTTGTGGTCTCACCTGCTTTCCGTGTTTGGCTGCAGCAGGGAATATAACATCCACCATCGTACGAAAAATTTTCACGCTTGCTGACTAAAACATTTTCGTACTTTTTCTCCAAAAAATACGATATTGTGTTATAATGTCCGTAGCTATACAGCATGCATTGCAAATGCAAAATAAATTCATAACAAACAAGGAGTATTTGGCTATGAATATTATCATTGTGGGCTGCGGAAAGGTCGGCTACACCCTCGTGGAGCAGTTAAGCAGCGAAGACCACAACATCGTCGTCATCGACGAAAAACCGGAAAAGGTCCAATATCTGACCGATCGGCTTGATGCCATGGGCATCGTAGGAAACGGCGTCAATTATAAAACCCTGATCGAAGCGGGCATTGCAACCGCGGATCTGCTCATCGCTGTGACCGGAGACGATGAGAAAAATCTGCTTGCGTCCGTCATTGCGAAAAAAACCGGACACTGCCAGACCATTGCGCGCGTCCGTAATCCTATTTACAATAATGAAGTAGAATTTTTAAAAAAAGAACTTGGACTTGCAATGGTCATCAATCCCGAACTGGCGGCTGCGCAGGAAATCGCCCGTATTTTTCAGTTTCCCTCTGCCATCCGTGTAGATTCCTTTGCCAAAGGACATGTAGAGCTTTTGCACTTTAAAATCACGGCAGCTTCTCCTCTTTTACATATGAGGCTTGCGTCCCTTCACCAGACACTGCACAGCGCGGTGCTGGTCTGTACCGTTGTCCGGGACAAGGAGGTTTTTATCCCAAACGGCGATTTTGAATTTTTAGAAAATGACATTGTCGCTATTGTTGCCCAGCGGCAGAGTGCCATTGAATTTTTCCGCAAGATCGGCATTATGAAAAACAGGGTTGGCAACGCCCTGCTCGCGGGAGGCGGCAAGATTTCTTACTATCTCGCCAAAAGCCTCATTGCCTCTGAGATCAGGGTCACGATCGTTGAGATCGACTTCGCACGCTGCGAACATTTAAGTGAGCTGCTCCCAGAAGCTACTGTCATCTGCGGAGACGCCACCGACGAGGAGCTTTTGATCGAGGAGGGGCTTGAACAGGCACAGGGTTTTGCCGCTCTCACCGGGCTTGACGAGGAAAATATTTTGCTTTCTCTGTATGCCAACCAGATTTCCGGTGCAAAAACGGTCACAAAAATCAACCGTATCAGTTTTAATTCCGTTATCAATGAGCTAAACCTTGGCAGTATTATTTATCCGCGGATCATTACCTCCGACTATATTTTAAAGTATGTGCGCTCCACGAATAATTCCAGGAACAGCAATGTAGAAACGCTTTATAAGCTTGCCGGCGGAAAAGCAGAGGCACTGGAATTTCTCATCAAGGAGGATTCCGCCGTTGCAAATATCCCCCTGCAGAAGCTCCGTTTCCGCAGGAATACGTTGATCGGCTGTATTTACCGGAACGGAAGGGTGATCCTTCCAACCGGACAGGATATGATGAAGGCGGGAGACTCGGTGCTGGTTGTGCTCTCAGGATACCGTGTTTCCGACATCAAAGAGATTTTGGAGGACTAGACCACAATGAATTATTCTATGGTATTTTATATTCTCGGTTATATCCTCAAATTTGAGAGCGCTTTTTTAATGCTCCCGGTTCTTGTCGGACTTATTTATGCGGAAAATGACGTTATCCCATATCTTCTGACTGCAGCACTTTGTCTGCTTCTTGGCATTGTGTTTACGCGAAGGAAGCCGGCGTCTCCCAGCCTTTATACACGCGAGGGCTTTGTCACCGTCGCGCTGAGCTGGATCGCAATGAGTATTTTTGGTGCACTTCCCTTCGTGTGGTCGGGCGATATTCCTTCTTATATCGATGCATTATTTGAGACAATTTCCGGCTTTACAACGACAGGGGCAAGCATACTCACCGATGTGGAGGCACTCTCACGCACTAATTTATTCTGGCGCAGTTTTACCCATTGGATTGGCGGTATGGGAGTCTTTGTTTTTATCATGGCGATCCTCCCTCTGATGGGCGGTTCAACCATGAACCTTATGAAGGCAGAAAGCCCCGGTCCCTCCGTCAGCAAGCTTGTCCCTCATGTAAAGGACACTGCCAAAATCCTATATGGCATGTACCTCGGCATTACCGTCTGCGAGCTCGTTCTTCTCTGTATTTTCGGAATGCCGTTGTTTGACGCGCTCTGCACAACCTTTGGCACGGTCGGAACAGGAGGCTTTGGCATCAAAAATGACAGCTTTGCCGGATATTCGCCGACACTGCAGAACATCGTAACGATTTTTATGATTTTAAGCGGTATTAATTACACCTTTTATTTTTTGCTGCTCTCCAGAAAAATCAAGGATGCGTTTCGGATCGAGGAGGTACGATGGTATCTGCTTATCATCCTCGCCGCCGCAGGCGCAATCATTTATGATCTCCGCCATCTATATCCGACGATCGGGGAAGCCGCCCGCCATGCCTTTTTTCAGGTTGGCTCGATCATCACGACAACAGGCTTCGCCACTACGGACTTTGACCTATGGCCCTCAATGTCCAAAACAATTTTGACAGTTCTGATGTTTATCGGCGCCTGCGCCGGAAGCACAGGCGGCGGTATGAAAGTTTCGCGCCTTGTTATTTTATTTAAGACGATCAAAAAAGAGCTTTCTCTTATCAGTCATCCGCGTGAGGTCCGCAAAATACGTATGGACGGTCATGTGGTAGCACACACTATTCTGCGCAGCACGAATGTTTTTCTGGTCATCTACTTTGTACTCCTGCTCGGCTCGACCCTGCTGATCAGTGTAGACGAATTTGACTTTACAACAAATTTTACCGCAGTCGCCTCAGCGCTAAACAACATCGGACCGGGCTTTAACCGTGTCGGACCGGCACAGAATTTTTCTATTTTTTCAGGGTTTTCAAAGCTTGTACTGATGTTTGATATGCTTGCCGGGCGTTTGGAGCTCTTCCCAATGATGGCGCTCTTGCTCCCTTCAACTTGGAAACGAAAATAGCAAAGAAAGGATTTTTTATGTGGATTGCAAATAATTGGAAGGATTATGAAGTCATAGACTGCTCAAAAGGAGAAAAGCTGGAACGCTGGGGCGATTATCTCCTCGTGCGGCCCGATCCGCAGGTCATCTGGGACACACCAAAAACCCACAGGGGATGGCACAAAAAAAACGGACATTACCATCGCAGCGCAAAGGGCGGCGGCGAATGGGAATTTTTTGACCTGCCGGAGCAGTGGACAATTCACTATGGTACACTCACCTTTCACTTAAAACCGTTCAGTTTTAAACACACCGGGCTTTTCCCGGAACAGGCAGCCAACTGGGACTGGTTTTCCGAGAAAATCAGGCATGCAAAAAGACCCGTCAAGGTCTTAAATCTTTTTGCCTATACCGGCGGCGCTACGATCGCCGCAGCGGCGGCAGGCGCAAGCGTTACACATGTGGACGCTTCCAAGGGCATGGTTACATGGGCAAAAGAAAACGCCGTCTCCTCCGGTCTTAAAGCTGCGCCCATCCGCTGGATCGTCGACGACTGTGTAAAATTCGTAGAGCGTGAGATCAGGCGCGGTAACCACTATGATGCTATTATTATGGACCCTCCCTCATATGGACGCGGTCCCAAGGGCGAGATTTGGAAAATCGAAGACGCGATCTATCCGTTAGTACAGCTGTGTGAACAGCTTCTGACCAGCGAGCCGCTTTTCTTTCTGATCAATTCGTATACTACAGGCCTGCAGCCCGCTGTACTAAGCTATATGATGCATACTATACTAAAAAAATATGGCGGAACGATTACCGCTGATGAGATCGGACTCCCCGTCTCCTCCAACGGACTTGTGCTCCCATGTGGAGCAAGCGGACGTTTTTCGTGCTAACGCTAACGCCAATGCAAAAACAAAAAACTTTGTTATAATATGCTTCACACATTCCCGCGTTGTAATAAGCTGTAAAGGAAGTACACTTCTGCCGCGCATGCACATGATTGCAAGGCAATTTCCTATGTCAAACAACGAGCGACACGCTGTGCGAGCCACTCTTATGTTAAACAAAGAGCGCTGCGAGGGTATCTTTACCGTCTCACAGCGCTCTCTGCCATATATGCCTCTGTTTCCCGCACAGTCTGCACAAGATAATGCATCGCTTCTACGGGATAGTTTCCTGCAGCCGTTTCTCCTGTCAGCATCACGGATGATGCCCCCTCTGTCACAGCGCAAAAAATATCGGACACCTCTGCCCTCGTCGGAATCTGCTTTGTTTCCATTGAAGCGAGCAGCTGCGTCACTACCATAAACGGCTTTCCCGCTCTCCTGCAACGCTCTGCCAGCCTTGCCTGCACAACAGGAAGCTTCCAAAGCGGCATGGAATTTCCTAAGTCTCCGCGTGCAATCACGATCTCATCGCAATACGCGAGCAGCTCGAGCAGGCTTTCCACGCCGTCCATATTTTCAATTTTTGCAAAAATACGAACATCTGCGGCATGCTCCCTCTCCAGCGCCTCCCTAAGACAACACAGATCCGACGCGTTTCTTACAAACGGCAGCATAACACCCGTAATCCCAAAGCGTCTTGCATCCCTGATATTGCGCAGATCGCAGTCGGTCAGCGTCGGCGCCTTCCAAGAAGTTCCAGGAAGTGCAAGGCTCTTTCTGCTCCGCAGACATCCGCCACGAACGACAGTGCAGCTCACCGCACCGCCTTCTCCCTCCGCCGGCGTTTCCTCCACCATAAGCAAAAGCTGTCCGTCATCCAGCAAAAGCTCCTGTCCCCGCGTCAGGTGCGGCAGAATGGATCCGGGGACCGGAATGATTTCCTCTCCCGCTGCACCCTCTCCCACAGCCTCTGCCAGTATGACCTTCTCCCCCTCCGAAAGCTTCCTTGGCTCACGAAGCGTTCCAATCCGAAGTTCCGGTCCCTGCAGATCCATGATTATCTCAACACCTTTTGTCCCTGCCTCTCCGCTTTGGCTCTCATACGCATGATGGATATTTTCAATCCAACCGGCAGCATCCGCAAGACTCGTGTGCGATAAATTAAGACGCACTCCCGTCATGCCCTCCGCAAACAACCGGCGAAGCGTCTCCACCGACCGGCATGCCGGTCCAATCGTTCCATAAATTTTCGTCCTCATAGCCTCTCCCTAAAGCATTCTCTTTTTATATAAAAACAAAAGGGTCAGAATGCAGATCAAGAGCGTCAGGACACAGATGATCAAAAATCCGTGAGGCGTATCAGAAAACGGCATCCACTTTTCCTCCACATTCATACCATACATCCCGGAGATTACCGTAGGGATCGCCATGACGATCGTGATAGAGGTCAAATACTTCATGACATTATTCAGACGGTTATCAATGACTGACGACATAAGCTCTCTTGTACCATTGATAATATCTCTGTAAATAGTTGTCATCTCTATCGCCTGACGGTTCTCAACGATAACGTCTCCCAAAAGCTCCTTATCCTCTGGATACTGCTCCAGCCTCTTATAGCGTGTCAGACGGTCCAGCACAACACCGTTTGCCCGCAGCGAGGTCGCAAAATAAACAAGCGTTGATTCCAGCTCATGCAGATCGATCAAATCCGCATCCTCTGTATGCTCTCCGATCCGCTCCTCGATCTCAGTTCTCCGTTTATCAATGATGCGCAGATTCGCCTGATAAATTGTCGCCGTTCCGTAAAGAATCTGATATACAAAACGCAGCCGCTTCTTTGTACTAAACTCCTTCACCCGGTTTGTCACAAAGTTTTTAAGCACCGGCGTGTCCTCCGTACATATCGTAACGATCACATCCTGTGCGAGTATGATCCCAAGCGGAATTGTCGTATAGGACTGCTTCTCATGGCGAATCTCTGTTGTCGGAATATCCACAAGAATCAGTGTATAGCCGTCCTGCAGCTCAATACGCGAGCTTTCCTCCGGGTCGAGCGCCGCCTTGATGTCCTCAATATCTACATTGAGCGCCTGAGCAATTTTCTCACATTCCTCCTGCGCCGGACTTGTAAGCTGCACCCACACGCCGTCCCCGATCCGCTCCTCCTCATATAAAATCTGATTATCTGTTCTAAAGTATTTTAACATGGCACTCACCTCATCTTCTCTTAGCCTCTGTCATAAATAATCTGATATGCATGGAGACTCAGCTTTTTTCCAAATTTAATGCCCGCCGTTCCTCCAGATCCTTTGATTCTGCATCAAACATCGCCGTCGTATTTAAAATCGCAGCACTATAAATATTCATCAGCTCCGAAATATCCGCTTCTGTTGCTGTCCGAATCATATTTATTCTCTCCTGCATAAAATTGTGCGAAATAAACCTCTGCTAAAAAAGAAAAGCCTTCAGCAACCGACCGCTTTGGCTTTTTCTTCATTATAACACAGTTCGGGATGCCCCGCCACCCAACTTTAGAATTTTCTTACACCATATTAAGACATTCTTTCGATTCCCGTCAAGATTCTGACACATTTTTCCTTTATCATAGGTAACATCAAACAAGGAGCTGTTGAGTTTCGATCTTCATTGGGGTTCTGTCAGTTCCGACAAACAATTATCCCGCGGCAGATGCCGCGGGTTTTCTGATTTCTGATTAATTTTGCGGCTTCTGCCATTTCTCCCGCGGCACGCTCCGCTCCGCCAGACGCTTCTTAACAAACGTACGGAACAGGGCATAGAGCACAGAGCACAGTGGAATAAAAAACAGGATTCCTGCAATGCCGAATAATTTTCCTCCGATCGTCACCGCCACAAGCACCCATATCGAGGGCAGCCCGATCGAGCCTCCGACCACATGCGGATAGATGAGATTTCCCTCCACCTGCTGCAGCACCAAAAACAGAATCAAAAACCACACAGCCTGCATCGGGTTTACCATCGCGATCAAAAACATACCAAGCTCTCAGCCGATAAACGCGCCAAAAATCGGGATGAGCGCGGTGATTGCAATGACGATTCCTGTCATCATCGCATAGGGCATTCTAAAAATTGACATTGCAATGAAAAACATGGTTCCCAAAATCACTGCCTCCATGCACTGACCGGATAAAAAGCTTGAAAAAATCTGATTGGAAAGCTTCGCAATCTCAAGTGTTTTCTCTGTAAAACGCCTCGAAAAGAGGGCATACAGTACCTGCCTTACCTGCCCTGCCAGCTTTTCCTTCTGGAACAATACATAAATCGAAAATGTAAAGCTGATGATAAAGGTTGTCACGCCGCTCACCACGCCGCTGAAAAGTCCCATGCCCGAGCTGACTACGCCGGAGGCGATTCCCTGCACCACCTTAACTGCCGACGCAGAAATCGCCGACCAGTCAATATTAAGCTCCTCGATCGCAGGCGCCAACGCCGGCCATTGCTCCGGCAGCTCCGCCAGCCACCGCTGCGCCCGCCGGAAGGCAACCGGAATCTGTTCCATCAGCATCGAAGCCGTATTTCCAAGCTCCGGTGCAATCACCATCGACGCCAGCATAAATATGCCAAGCACGCACAGCAGGGTTAAGAGATAGGCAAGCGGTCTGCGAAGCTTCTCTCCCTTTTGATTTTTTACAAACAAATGCTTTTCGATCTTTTTCATCGGAACATTCAGGATGAATGCGATGATACCTCCGATCACAAACGGCATAACGATCCCAAGTGCAAACCGGAATACGGCGATCACAATATCCAAATGCTCAATTCCACAATACAGCAAAATTGCAAAGGCAATGATCTGCATCAAATGCTTTTTTGTTTCTCTTGATATTTCCATATATTTAACCTACAAATTCTTCTACACATCTGCGGTATGCGGCTACCGGGTCCTGTGCCTGTGTGATGGGTCTTCCGACAACAATATAATCTGAGCCAAGCTCTCTTGCCCTTGCCGGTGTTGTGACACGCTTTTGATCCCCCACGTCACCATCGGCAAACCGCACGCCTGGTGTAATCGTCAGGAATCGTTCTCCGCAGAGCTTATGCACGGCCCCTGCCTCCAGCGGAGAACATACCACGCCGTCCAGCCCCGCCTCCATTGTATTTTTCGCATAATGCATGACCGTCTCCTCCATCGGATGACTGATGAAAAGCTCCTTCTGCATCGTCTCCTCCGCAGTGGAGGTAAGCTGCGTCACCGCGATCAACAGCGGTCTTGTTCCATCCGCTCTCGTAAGCCCCTCAATCGCCGCCTCCATCATCGCCTTTGTTCCTGCTGCATGTACATTGCACAGATCAACGTCCAGACCGGAGAGCACCGACATTGCCTTCTTCACCGTATTGGGAATATCATGAAGCTTTAGATCAAGAAAAATCTTATGCCCCATGTCCTTGACCGTGCGCACGATCTGCGGCCCCTCCGCATAGAAAAGCTCCATTCCGATCTTAACAAACGGCTTCTCCTCCTTAAATTTCTCTAAAAAAGCGATGACCTCCTCCTTGCTGTTAAAGTCACAAGCAATGATAACATCCTTTCCCATAGCATCCTCCCTTACCGTAAATTCTGATAGCCATTATACACACAGTCGTAATGTTTTGCAAGCGCTTCCTCCGAATCTAAGTCGGGTAAACTTCTCTGCCCCGATCGGCTTATTCATGAAATATCCCTGATATACATCACAATTGATATCCTTTCGCACGCCAAGCTGCCCGCGCATCTCCACGCCTTCCGCCACACATACGATTCCAAGCCTCCTTGGGACCTCCCCTCTGTCTCCATATCCAAAATAATGCAAAAATAATGCGACCGGAACGGTCAGAAAAATATTTAAGTCTTATCGGTCCGTTGAAATACCCTTAAAAAACTCTGCATAATCTACCCCGAAAATCTGCTGCAATCCCACTAAATCGCTGATGTAAATATTGCCTCTCCCCAGCTCGATCAAGGAGTAAGTACTTCTGCTTAACGGCGATCCTAATAATTGCAGCTTGGCAACTGTCTGCTCCTGTGACAGATTACATGACAAACGTATACGTTTCAGGTTTTCTCCAAAGATATTATCGCATAATAGTTTCACCCTTATGCACCTCCATATTGCTTATACTTGTAAGCTAATAACTTGATTTTAGCAATGTAAAGGTTTATAATTGCTTATATCTATAAGCAACCAAGAAAGGAAACTACTATGCCAAAAATATCAGAAAATACGCTGCATAGCTGCATGACAGAAAAAGAAATGTACCAGACAATGTATCAAAATCTCTTTCATAAAATATCAAGAGCGCTCTCCATTCTCGAGAGCGGAGAAGTGAATGCTGTCGTGGATGCGATCCAGACCTTAAAAAATGCACAGTGTGACGCCGAGGAAAAGTTTATCCGCACCTCCTGCCGCTGCGTAACAACGAGAGACACCGCATCACGAGCCACTCTTATGTCAAACAAAGACCTTCCTTCTGAACTGTCCAAACGTCCGGATTTACAATCTGTCAGCTGCTTTCACCGCAAACAGCATATAACAAAATATCTGCCATATAAATTTGACACAAGAAAATGCCCATACAGAAAACACTTGGAAAACAGCCTTCGCCAATTTATCGGGCAAAACCCCAAAAATCGGCGTTTCTCGTGTCATACCAAGGGATTGCACAGAAAAAGAAAGCACACCGTTTTCGCTTGGACAAAGGGTCGGAGCAGCATTGGTGCTCCTTCTATCAAAGCATACAGAAAAACCGCTAACCCTTGGTTCCTCAAAGATTAACGGTTTCTTCACTGAAAGTCGATGCGATAGGATTTGAACCCGCGGCCTCTGCGGACAACAGATCCCCAAGCTTATAAAAGAAAAATAGTTTACAAATATCTCAAGAAATGCTATATTCTTATTAAAGGAACAACCGCCCACAAAGTGGTTGACCATGATAGGAAAGCAAAATGCCACCCAAACCGATCAAAGTATTAGGGTGGTTTTTTGCTATGTATAACTACTTACAAAACGTAAATACGAATGTAAGCAATGCCAACATGAAAATACCAAAGGTCATCATGTCTTTAAAATCAAAGTGATTTTTCATAGGCACCACCCCCATTCTCTTTAGAATGAAGGTCAACTCACCCTATATTGCGATTGTTCCCTGCCTACTTTAACACATCTGCCGCCTCATTACAATATTTTTCAACTTAATATGTAATCTACCCCTGCATATTACAAGGGTCTGTGCACCCAGACCCTGCAAAACCTAATTTTTATACTACATGTTTATTATCCTGATTTTGGATAACGTGTTAGGTAACAAGCAACAACGATCAGATAGTTCTTTTATTTTCAAGAGTATAAAATCCAGTCAAGCTGTGCGCATATATTTTACCCCTTTACCGGATTTCCTAGATTTTATTCACAAACCCCAATCATAAAAAAGAGCATGGTTCATGCATTTTGAATCAGACCCCTTGATCACACTTTCTGAAAAAAGCATTGTAGTCACATTCCAATATATCTGTCAAAGCTATTAGCATATCAACACTCGGATTATTTAGCCCCATCTCTACTTTGCTGTATGTCCCCGTCGAAATTTCTACTCCCCGTAACTGAAGCTGTGCCACAATATCACGATTACGGAATCCTTTTTCCACTCGTAAGCGCTTAATATTCGTTCCCAATAAATGATTTGTACGTTGATTTACTCTTTCCATATTACACCTCATGAAAATAGTACCCAACTTAGCAAATCATTCGTTTCCAAAATAGAAGCAATCTAGCTGTTTATTTATTATTTTCAAAAAATGCGTTAAAATCACATTCCAGAATCTTCGTTAAGGCAATCAGCACATCTACGCTTGGATTGTTTATCCTCATTTCCATTTTGCTATAAGCGGTTGCTGAAATTTCTATCCTTTGTACCTGTAATTGTGTTGCAACATCTGTATTCCGTATATGCTTTTCTAATCTTATCTTTCTGATATTCTCCCCCAACAAGTGATTTTTACATTGATTTATTCCCTTCATGTCTTTCCTCTCACGAATATTTTATCCAAAATGGCAGGAAGTCTGTTTCCAAAATGGAATCAATGTGTTATAATATCATTAATTTCTAATGAGGTAATACATATGGATAAAAAATATTTTTGCGACCTATTATTCCAAATATTTAACGAAAATGATAAATATTTCCTTGATATTGAGTGGTTAGATTCCGGTAACTGCTTTATTATCACCTGCACCGACAATAGCAAATTTTCTATTTCCATCAACAACGTCATTACCTACCACAATAAATTCTTTTATTAATGACATTACACCAATAAGCAAGGAACTGATCAAATCTCTCCGAACATACGAAAATTACTTTCATGACCTTATAAATTTAAGACAAGACAATCCTTATTTGTTTATGATAATTCTTTCCGTCCTAAAGCTTCGGAATTTTGATATTTTATTACATGATATGGCGGAATCTATTATGGGTCAATGACACCCATATGCACAAACATTAAAGGATAACTGGAACTTCTAATGCAATGGCTCCAATGAAGTCAATCTGCCTGACAGCATGGTTCTATCCATTTCTACCGTCAAAGTGTGATGACATACTTCTTCAATGATTTCCTCTACGCCCCATTCCTTTTGTCTGATCTTTAGATCATATGCATAGAATAGCCCCAACAAAATTTCAAAATCCCCTATTTCTCCCACTACATAGGCATTTACGCCCTCTATATGATTTCTTGTTGTAGCCAATACCTGAAAATCCAACAACAAAACCATCCCTATCAGACACACCATAGTCCGTGTAAAAAGCATAGTAACGGAGACTTCTACAAGAACACAAGCTGGCAAGCACACCTTTCATCCATTTCAACAGAAGAAAAATAGTTACTACGTTTATGGTAGGGGCAAGAATACAGCCGAAAATTTTTTCAATCAGGCTACAAAAACAAAGACGGTTATATTTTTACATGGGAAAATAGCTCGGTATATGACCCAAACTATATTTTCAACCTTTTAGCAAAGCTATGAAAAGATTGGACAGACCAGAAATATCCCTTCACAAACTTCATCACAGTTACACTTCTATGTTTAGAAATGAAGGCGGAAAGATTAAGAAACTGCAATATTGCCCATGATATACCGACACTCAGACTACTGTTACTATCTATGCTCATTTTAATCACCAACGATTAACACAATCGAAAATAACCTGAATAAAATTTCTATGACATCTTCATATTTTTATAAAGAACACTATTGGGCAACGCCGGATGTTTGGCAGAAGTCAGATTCAGATAAAACCATATAGAAAAACCGCTAACCCTTGATTCCCCAAAGATTAACGGTTTCTTCACTGAAAATCGATGCGACAGGATTTGAACCTGCGACCTCTGCGTCCCGAACGCAGCGCTCTACCAAGCTGAGCCACGCATCGCTATGTATCAATAAATATTCCTTAAATCGTGCTCATTTATACTACCACATCTTTTTATGATTGTCCAGTAAAAATTTAAATTTTTTCAAAAAATATTGACTCCAACGTAAGGTGATGCTGTATTCTATGATTAAAGAAGCTGCAGAACTATCCCTTAGCAATTTTTGTACTGCATATTCTTCCACCAAACAAAAGGAGGCTGTGAGGTAAAAATGGAACTAAAAACAATCAGTCAAGTCGCAGATCTGACTGGCATCAGCACGCGCACCCTGCAATACTATGATGAGATCCATCTGCTGAAGCCCGCAGAAGTGACAGCTGCCGGCTACCGGCTATATGACGAGGGAAATCTACAAACCCTTCAGCAGATTTTATTTTTTAAGGAGTTAGGCTTTCGCCTGAAAGAAATTTCTGAAATCCTGCAAAAATCTGATTTTGACAGGCTTGCTGCATTTCAAAAACAAAAAGAACTGCTCCTGCTAAAGCGAAACCAAATGGATCGGTTGATAGCGCTTCTTGACCGCTTAGCAAAAGGAGAATCCTGTATGAGCTTTCAAGAATTTGATTTGTCTGATTATATCCATGCATTGGAGGACTTTAAATGCACAAATGCTGCTGAAGTCATCCAGTATTGGGGAAGCACAGAAAATTTTGATCTGTTTATCCAAAAAATCAAGGAGGACAGTGACGAGGTCGCAAAGCTTGCCAGCTCACAATTCGGCAGTATAGAGGCATATACCGATGCCATGAAATACAATCTGGAACACTTTTCTGAGCTGCTGGAGCCGGCATGCAATGAAGATATAAAGGAAATCGGCGTGCAGAGCGATCTGCTGTATACACAATTAACCGCCGATTTGTCAAAAGCTGTTTCTTGTCCCGAAATACAGGAAATCGTTCATAAAATTGATCTGCTGATTCAAAAAAACAACGGCGGAATTTCTCTCGGAAAACCATTCCTCCATGTCCTCATTGACGCATATTCCAGCGATTACATCACAGAAGTCACTGATACAAAATACGGAGCAGGCGCTTCCGCTTATATTACACAAGCACTTCGCTATTATTTGGAGCATCAGGAAGAATAACGCCAACAACCAGTGGGCTGCTCAAAGCAGCAGCCCACGCCGTTTCAAAATAAATTTCTTTAAAAACGTCATCACTACATTTTCTTATATCCTATTTTCTCTTTTTCGCCATTGGCAATTCCTCGTACATTTGCTCAAGCACCATCCCCATAAGCTCTGTATTTTCCACTTCATCGACAACCACCATCAGGCTCTTTGAGCCTTCGTACGGATAGCCGCGCTCTGCCCCCGGCAGCAACCGCAATACCGCTTCTGTCGGCTTAAAAAATAGCCGGTTATCACAGATGTCCCCAATCAGCTTTCCCTTATAATACACACAGTACTCACCCATCATCCTTCTTGTGCTGACATCCCCTGCCTTTTGCAGCCATTCTACAATGTAATCATGAAATTCCTTTGTCGTTGACATTGATCCTCCCTCATGAAAACCTTTTCTCTATTCCGTTTATAAATTCTGTCACTAAGAAAAAATACCACACTTGCGTGTGGTTTTTTCTTAGTGAGGCATCGGGGATTCGAACCCCGGACAACTTGATTAAAAGTCAAGTGCTCTACCGAC
>URJS01000037.1 GCA_900548205.1 uncultured Roseburia sp.
TCATCAGTCTGATTCGTCAGATCTATGAGGACAAAAGAAAATAGCCGCCAACTACTGCGAATAGTTGACGGCTGTTACCAAGTAACAGTTGTTTGATTATTTAGGGTAAGCCGCTTTTGGTTTCCCTTTGTGATTTCAATATAACATATCTGAAATTCTTTTTCAATCCATAAGCATAATAAAAATCAAAATTGATTGAAATAGTCAAACCATGCAGCTAAGATGTCTGATCTGTTGTCGAGGATATAGCGTGCAATTTTCTTTAAATCATTTTGTGGAATGTGGCTGTTATTGTGTTCTAGTCGAATGCCATCGCTTGTGATCCAGAATTTTGTAGCGTTTGAGGTTTGCTTTCCTTTGCATACATGGATATGCGGAGGTTCTGCATTCTCATTTGACCAGAAGAAAAATTTGTAGCCAAGAAAGTCAAGTAACGCTTTAGGCATTTTCACCGCCTCCTTTTTGTGCAAAATCCCAGATTAAAGAGGCGTTGTTTTTCGCATATTTTTTTAGCTTCAGAATTTCATCTTCAGAAAAACCAAACGATTTATAGACGATTTCGCCGGGGAGAGTTAGATCAAGGAAGTCAAAGCCGTTATCATTGGGGCGTTCAAAATGAACCTTTACAACGTCAAAGCCGTCTTTTTCCTGTAAATCGCTGTGAGTAGTAATGATGTTATTTACTGTGGAATAGTAGAACATGTTAGACCTCCCTTTCGAGTTTTTCATTAATGGCTTGTTTAATAAAACCGTTCAGGCTTTTATAACCCATGCTTTCAATGCTGCTTTTTATGCGTTCGTAATCTTCAATTTGAAGGTCAAGGGGAACGCGCTTTAGATTCTTGTTTTTGTATTTTATGCTTGCTCGTTTTTGTGCATCTGATATAGACATGAATTTACCTCCCTTCTTTTTATAATATAACATGCTTAGGAATATGCGTACACATACAAAATAACCAAAATATATGTGTACATTTTGGTAAATATCACTATTGATATATGTGTACACATATAATATAATAATATCATAAGGAACAGATAAAACAAGAAAACGGAGGAAAGAAAAATGAGAAATTACAGAACATACGAACAGGACATAAAGGAATTGAAAATTGCACCGGAAGAATTTGATAACATCATTTCACACATTTACGATAAGACAGTCCATGAAATGGTTGTACTTGCAAAAGTAATAAAAAGTGGTGCTAAAGTTCTTCCTGAAGTCAAAAGAGCGTTTGAAAGAGTTCTTGACATGAGATACGCCGAAAGAATGGAGGCATACAACATTTATTACAATTCATAAGCCGAAACGCCTACGGGCGTCAGCCGGGGACAGCCTCCCGGCTCTGATGATGGCAGGCTGACAGAAAGAGAGGGAAAAGCGATGGAGCAGGAAATTAAAGAATTATTGCCAACGTGCAGCCATGTAATGAATGATATACGTTATGAAGGTCGTAAGATCGCAGATAACGGAACTGCAGAAGTACATTTGATTTCTGCCCGTTCCTTAAAGCGCATTTGCCAGCTTGATAAATCAGATAAAGACCATGTTTTTGTGGCAGAGTTCAGAGAGGCGGAGGAGTTCGCAAGACTGATGTGGAATTTTAAACACACGGGAACAATCCGCACGGCAGCGCATTAAAGGGAGGAAACGGCTATGAGTTGGATTATGAGCAGGGAAGAACGTATAAAGATGTATATCAGGGCGTGGCTGAGGGGTTTGCTGAAAAATGCAAAAAACGGATCTGCTATGGCATTTGAAGTTGGCTTTGACAAACTTTGCGGTGTTTTAGAGTATGCCTATTACATGGGTGATATTTCTGAGGAGACAAAAAAACGCGTAGAACGTCTCGCCCGGACGATAAAGAAAAAGTATTTCACAAAATAGCCAGTAACTTAATATTCGGAGAGCCTCGGCGTAAACGTAAAAAAGCCGTTGTTTAAAATCGGGCTCGAGAACCGAAGCGCTGTTTTTGCGCTATCGGCTTGTCACATAGCCACTATGTTACTGCGGCACAGTGTAGATACATTCAGGAAAGAAAATTCGCATCCTTGTTCGCTGATTATGCAGTATAACAGCCAAAGACGCGGATTTTTTTATACATATTATAAGGGGAGAAAGTCCCCGGAAAGGAGGATGAAATTTTGAAAACGCGGAGGGTGAGAGATGGATAGGCAAAAGGATTGGTATGATTATTATGCCAGATGGTGTGAACTTTGTGCCCAGTGGGAAAAGATTTTTTTTAATGGATCAGATGCACGGAGGCTTACCGATGGTCAGAGATTAAACGGCATTAGAAATGCAATGAAATGGTGTATCGCTGATATGGAAGCGGATGGCTTTTCTCTTGAGGGAATTTTAAAAGATGCGGATGCGAATCATTATACGACAGAGAAAACGCGAAGGGGCTTGCCTCCAAAAATGCCGGATCAGTGGATGAAGGAGGGCGAGGAAAAGATCAGAAAGAATGCCAAGGCAGCGCTTGGCATTTATCAAGAATTTGGTGATTATGTGTATATAAAAGAGTACCTTCCGCAGTTTGGACAATCTCGGGATGTAGCGATTGTCCGTAAAATTGAAAAACTTACAGAGTGTGTCTGGCGTTTGGAGCTTGCGATAAAATATGGGCGTATGGCGGAGATGCGAGAATATTCAAATTTGGATAAGTATCTCTCAAAGATTGAGTATGCCAAGGAATTGTTAATGATGCGGATGGAATATATCCAACCGTTTTCATAAATAAACAAAAATAATTAATAAGAGCCGCAGGAAGCGGAGAAAGAGAGGAAAAAGTATGGGAGATTTAAAATTTGTAGTACCGGATGCAGAAAAGACATTTGGGCATCTTGCATTTGCGGGAGAGGGAGAAGCGGTAACAAGAAGGGTAGGAGGAGTTTTAAGAGTGGCATCAAGAAGTTTTCACTTGTTTTCTGATACCCAGCGCGCAGATAACATCATGGTGACAATTCCAGGATCTGTAGGCGAGAAGCATTTTGTTTATGATGAGGAAGTAAAGCTTGTAAATCCGCGTATTACGTTAAGTGCTTATAGCATTGGAGACAGGGGCTATTCAGGGTTTGAGATGACTGCAGATGATTTGATCAAGGCATCGCAAGCAGAAGGAAAAGAAACGAAGAATTAAAAGAAGGAGAGAAAAAAGTATGAGATTAGTAGAAGGAATCGTGGTAAATGATAAGGAGACGTTTGGAAACTTGAAGTTTTCGGCGCTGCATGTAGAGGTGTATGAGAGAGACGAGCAGGGGAACGCTACCAGTGAGGTCCGTCATAGAACCTATGATTTAAAGAGTGATGCACAGGGAATGATGATTCAGGTGATCCTTCCGTCGGAAGCGGGAATCAAGGATTTTGCATATAACACGCCGGTACGTTTGGTAAACGTAACGGTCGGCGCGATCTCAAATGCTACCTTTAACGGTCGTGCAGACGGAAATTGGTACATCAAAGCGGATGATATTGTGCCGATCGATGCAAAGGCAGGAGGTGACACAGGAAGGACGGGCGCAACGACTGCAGGTGCTGATGTTGGAAAAACGGGTGCTGACGCACTAAGCGCAGGAGCTCCGCAGCCGCCAAAGAAAGGCTAGAATAGATGAAGAACAGGTTTTGGCGTTATGGAACGAAGGTGAAAAAATGGGATGACAGACTGCTGACGCGGTCTGTCATTTTTTGTATGATGCTGTCTTTGCTTCTTTCGGCGCTCCTTTTAGGGAATGCAAAACTTTCCGCTTTCGGTGAGGAAAGCCCATTGCTTAGCCGGATCGCTGCAATCCTGTTGTTCGGGGCAATGCTGTGTGTTTCTGCTGTTGCGGTGCTGGGCAGACAGCGTAAAGTCCGTGAGTATTTAGAGAATCGAGAGGCGTTAGCGCGGATGATCATAGATAATGGTTGGTATGAAACGGATGTTAAGACAAACGGCAGAGGGGAGCAGGACCTTACAACTTATGTGCCCCGTCTCTACTTTTGGAAACGTTATAGCATTACATATTTTCCGAAACTCTACTACAAAAAGCGCCACGGAAAAATATATCTCACCGTAAAAATCAATATGAGCCGTTATCAGGAGCAGTTGCAGAACTTAGAGGATAAGGTTGAGACAGGGCTTGATTGTGAGATCATAAAAAAGGAATCTGCAGGAACGTGGATGCATTATGAATTTATTTGTGATGTAAAGGCGCGGCGTATAACGGTGGGGCAAATGGAGGAAACGGATGGTTGTATCCGGTTTATGCAGCATATTAGCTGGGACTATAACAGACATCCGCACGCGTTGATTGTTGGGGACACGGGAAGCGGAAAAACAACTTTTTTATTAAGTATCATCGAGACGCTGCTAAAAGCGGGGGCAATCCTTACGATTGTGGATGCGAAAAATATGAGCGTGGCGGCTCTTGCGCACGTATTATCCGACGTGCACTATGAAATTGACGATATACGAACGTGTATTGAAAATTTTTACAAGTGCATGATGGAGCGTGCGGAGCAGCTAAGGGAGCAGCTGGCAGACAATCTGCAGGGAAATTACAGGGATTGCCATATGAGACCGCATTTCCTGATACTGGATGAATATGTGGCATTTTTGGAAATGCTGCCCAAAAAGGAATGGGAAGAAGTGGTAAGCATCATAAAAAAGATCGTGCTGCTTGGGAGACAAGCGGGATTCTTCTTGGTGCTTACCTGTCAGCGACCGGATGCAAAGTATCTGCCGGACGGAGTGCGGGCGCAGTTTGGTCTCCGCGTGGCGCTTGGCGGAATGGATGCAAGCGGCTACACCATGATATTCGGAAGCAGCGGAAAGACATTTGCGCAAAAGGACGAAAAGGGACGTGGCTATGTGTCACTGTGGAATGGTGTCATCACGGAGTTCTACGCGCCCTATGCTACGCCGGAGCATAACTTCATGGCACATATAAAAGCCGCTTACATTCCGGGGGAGACGGCGGAGATGCTCCCGTGAGTGCAGCACACGCATAGCACACGCACAAAAGGGGCGCGCTGGCACGCGTACGGAGTGCAAAGGACGCGCCCTGTGCGTGATGCGGAGCGTGTAGCTGCAAAGTAGCCGGAGGGCGCAGCCCTCCGGCGTTACCCCCGGAATGTAACACGGGGGTAAGAATGCAAAGTAAAAGTTATAAAAAGGGGGCGTAAGGCTAGGAGTTATGCGGGGCTGACGGTCATTTTCAAAATGTAACATCATACAGTCAAATGTTACATTTTGTCCGTTTTGGAAAAAAGGTCTAATCCGCATGCTTTTGTATATAGGTGTGTGTGGGCAGAAATTCAACGCCATAGTCGCAAGGGTGGGTATGTGGGTAACCATGCGTGCTACGGAATCAGAAAGGAAGGGGTTGGTAAGAGGGTTGGTAAAGGGTTGGCAGACTGTGGGAAAAATGTTTTTTCTTTTCCACGGGCTGTCAATGCTTTATCAATGCTCTTATCAATGCCTTCCTCTGATGGAGTGCAGGGTTATCCATATATCCACGCTTAAAAAAAGAAAAGGAAAAACGGAAATATGGAAACAATGGAAATAACTGCGGAGCAGGTAGAAGGGCTTAAGGAGAGACGAAAGCGCAACGGGTTGACGCAGGAGAGGTTTTCGGAAATGCTGGGAATCAGCAGGGGGCATCTGAACCAGATCGAGACGGGAGCGCGCAAGGCGTCGCCACAGCTTCTAAAAAAGATTGACTACTTTCTGGATCTCTATGACCCGCAGCAGCGGCTCGAGATTCTTTTCGATTATGTCCGCATTCGATTCCCAACAACCGACGCGGGCAGTATTGTAGAGGAAGTATTGGGAATTCGGTTAGAATATACCATCCGTGAGGGGCATGCGTTCTTTGGCTATGCCGCGCAATATATCTTTGGAAATATCACATTGATGTTTTCAGACGATGAGCAAAAAGGCTGCCTTTTGGAGTTAAAAGGAAAAGGCTGTCGGGAATTTGAGATCTTCTTAGAAGCGCAAAAGCGAACATGGTTTGATTTTTTCCGCTTGGTGCAGGAACGTGGCGGCATCCTCAAACGCATCGACCTAGCGATCAACGACAAGGCGGGGTGGCTTGACATTCCGGCATTGGCGGAGAAATGTCAAAAAAAGGAATATCATACGCTGTTTCGCACATTTCGTAATTATCAGAGTGGAGAGATGATCCATAGCCGGGAGGAGGATGCGGATTTGATGGGAAATACGTTATATCTTGGTTCGGCAAAAAGTGAAATTTACTTTTGTATTTACGAAAAAGATTACGAGCAGTATGTAAAAGCCGGGATTCCAGTGGAGGAAGCTAAGGTAAAAAATCGTTTTGAAATCCGGTTAAAGGATGACCGTGCAAAGCACGCAGTGCTTGATCTGCTGGAGCACGAGGACGCTGGGGCGACAGCATTTGGCATCATTAACCGTTATGTTTGCTTTTTAAAACCGGGAGAGGGGGAGGATAAGCGAAGCTGGGAGTTAGACCCTGTTTGGGAAAGGTTTATCGGAGAAGAAAAACGCAAGTTGAAGCTGACAGATCAACCGGAGCCATATACGTTAGAGAGGACGCTAAACTGGATCGTAAGACAGGTTGCTCCGTCCTTTAAAATGCTTGTGCTTTTATCGAAGATACGAGGAGAGGACGATCTTTTGACAAAGTTGGTTGACGGGGCAAAATTAAGTGCGCAGCACAAAAAGATTTTAAAGCAACAGCAAGCATTGATTCGCGATATACTTGCCGGTGACTATGTAGATTTTGATGTGGAAACAGGGGAGCTTCTATTGGCGTAAAAGGGTCAGAAGATGAATGAGGGAGAAAAAGAAAGATATAGGTATCTGCCGCCGGATGTTTTGGTAGCAGAAGAAAAAGAAGGAGGAAAAAAAATGAGTTTTGGACAGAATTTATACAATTTTTTTATGGAGCAGGCGCAGCCGATCGTGATTATACTTTTGATGTGCGTAGGGCTGTTTCTTTTGTGGCAGAAAAAGCTATCGGAGTTGATTGCATTTTGCATCGTTGCAGTAATTGCCGTTGGTTTAGTTTGGAATCCGTATGGCGCAAAAGATGCATTGTTAAATGTGTTTAACTCCGTGTTTGGCGTAAGTGGAGGAACGGCAGCGGGGATTTTGCCGATGCTGCAGTCTCATCTGTTGCCGGATGCGGTTTTATATCTGCTCTGTTAGGGGAGAGAAAAATAGGGGGGGATAGAAAGAAGAATGTAGTTGCGCACTTTGGAAAACAAAAGGAAACCCGTATTCATGTGAAGGATTTCTGAATTTTTATATCACGAAAAAACAAAGTGCGTGCAGCGTCTGGATTTACAACGATCCATTTGGATGACTTAAGGAAGCTCCCGGATCGTATTGGAAATATGATGGATAATAAGGAGACTGCCGAACGCATCGAAGATTATATCCCCGGAGGTTTTTGCTCCGGGGAGTATTAAAGAAAAGAGAGAAAATGAGAAAGGAAATGTATGAGGAAAGTAAAAAGTTATTCAAGCGTTTGGGGATTTGAAAAGGTGCTGCATAAGATCGGTGATGTAAAGTCGCCAATTCCGCTAACCTTTGCACAGATCGGCTGGCTTATTGGTACGTTTTTAGTGGATATATTGATTTTGGCAAAAATACCGCCTTTGTGCTATGTAGATAATGTGATCATTAGATATGTATTACTCCCCGTAGGAGTTACATGGTTTATGTCAAAGAAAGCATTTGATGGAAAACGTCCGTATAGTTATTTAAAATCAGTGCTGTTTTATCTCATGCGTCCGCATGTAACGTATGCAGGGAGAAAAGTGGTATATGGGAAAGAGAAGATAGAAGAAAATGTAACGATAGCGAGGTGTGAATTGTATGTTCCCAGTAAAATACATTGAAAATAATATAGTTATGAATCAGGAGCGGGAGTGTTTTGCATATTATGAGATGATTCCGTACAACTATTCCTTTTTGTCTGTGGATCAGAAAAATTTGATTCATGATGAGTTCCGTCAGTTTGTGGCATCGAATAAAAGCGGCAGTTTGCATTTTTTAATGATTGCTGCAGAATCAAGTATCAGGCAAAGGCAGGAGCGATCGAAAGAGTGTGTGCGGGGAAGTAAGAAAGTGCGGACGGACGCCTGTGCATTTATAGACAGCCAGACAGAAGTTTTAGTGGTGGATGCGATTGAACAGGCAGGGCGGGAAGTGAAAGAGGATAAGAAGATGTTAGACGGTAGTCAGATCGATTATCGTTTTTTTATTGGAATAAAACTCATATCTGCAGGTGAGGAAATGAACTTCCAGAAGTTAAAGGAAAAGTTGCGGAGGACATTTTCTGATTTTCTTTTAGATGTCAATCACCGGATCGGGGGAGATTTTGCAAGTGTTGATAATCGGGAGATGGGGCGTTATCTGAGAATGGAAAAAAATCTGTTAAAAAGAATCCGTAGGAGATTTCGTTTTCAGAGGATGACGGAAAAAGATTTCGGTTATTTGGTGGAGCGCCTCTACGGACAGGTGGAGGTGCCTTATTATAAATATGACTATTGCCTTCCGAAGGAGAAGCTTGAGCAGGAGACGTTAATTAAGGTATACGATCTTTTAAAACTTACCAGATGCTTGAATGAAGAACATCAAAGATACATTAAGTCGCTGCGGGGAAAAGAGGTGGTGTATGCTGCATATTTAACGATCGATACGATCATGGGGGAGGTCACCTTTCCTTATTCGGAATTATGCTATTACCAACAGGAGTATATTGATTTTCCAGTAGATCTTAGCATGAATGTAGAAATTGTGACAAATAAGACGGCATTGTCTTTTGTTAGAAACAAAAAGAAAGAAATGGCAGACCTTGACAGGAATGCAAGAGAGGGAGGAGCGGATGTAGATAATACGGTGGGCGAGGGGATGCTTGCAGCAGAGGAGTTGGAAGATGAGCTGATTTCTACGAAAGATGCACTATACAAGGTCAGCTATGTGCTTCGTGTGTCTGCGCAGGATTTGGAAACGTTGGAAGATCGTGTGGATGCATTAATGGAGTTTTACCGGGACAAAAATATTCGTCTCGTGCGCCCGTTTGGAGACATGCTTGGCTTATCAGGAGAGTTTGTGCCTGCAAGTAAGCGTTACATTAACGACTATATTCAATATGTTACGGCTGACTTTTTTGCAGGGCTTGGCTTTGGGGCAGCACAAATACTAGGAGAAGAATACGGGGAATATGTTGGCATCAATACAGCGACCGGACGGCATGTATATATACAGCCTGCGCTTGCGGCGCAGGGGGTGAGTGGTTCTGTGACAAATGCACTCTCAAAGATAATATTAGGCGATTTGGGAACAGGAAAATCAATGGCTGTCAAGCAGTTGATCACATTAACAGCGATATATGGGGGTAAGGTGCTTTACGTTGATCCAAAATCTGAATGCGGCAACTTGAAGGAGGATTTAAAACGGTTAGGAAAAAAGATTGATATTGTGGAGCTGGCGGCAGATGAGGCGGGTAGAGGAATGTTAGACCCGTTTGTGATCATGCGGGATGTAGAGGATGCGAAACGGCTTGCGCTTGATATATTAACGTATTTAACGGGCATATCGTTAAACGATGGTGATCGATTCCCGGAACTGTTTGAGGCAGTGGATCGTGTTGCGAAAATGCAGCGGCGCGGGCTTTGGCTTGTCACAAAGGAGCTTCGTAACGCGGGGAATAAGACTGCAGAAAAGATAGCAAGACACATTGAGGGATTTGCAAATTATTCTTTCGCGCAATTATTGTTTTCAGACGGAAATGTGGAGCGTTCGATTAGCTGCGCAGGGGATATTAATATCGTGCAGATTCAAAATTTAATCCTGCCGCAAAAAGAGACGCTGCCGGAGAATTATACTGCAACGGAAAGACTTTCCATTGCGGCGATGATGGCGATCAGCACCTTTGCACTTGACTTCATACATTCGGACAAGACGGTGTTTAAAGAGGTGGTAATTGATGAAGCTTGGAGCTTGCTAGGTGTGGCGCAAGGGAAAGAACTGATACGGCGATTAATTCGTGAAGGGCGTTCGATGAACTCGGCGGTTGATATTGTGACGCAGAATGCGAACGATATTGATGAAAACATGAAAAATAATATCGGTTTAAAATTTGCTTTTCGTTCTACGGATAAAAAAGAGGTAAAGGATATATTGAAGTTTTTTGGGCTAGAATCGGAGGCAGTGGGGAATCAAAAGGCGATTGAGAATTTAAACAACGGAGAATGCTTGTTTCAGGATTTGTACGGTCGCATGGGGATTATATATCTTGATGTTGTGCATGGCTGGTTGTTCCAGGCATTTGACACAAGACCGCCAGAGCAGGAGGCAGAAGGGAGTGTGACGGGATGAAAAGGCGAAGCGGGGAAAAAGAAAAGCCGAAAACCATTACAAAGAAAAAAGGCAGAAAAGCACCCTTGATTTTTTGCTGTGTCCTTGGCTTTTTTCTGATGCTTTCACTTATCCCGCAGGTGGTGAATGCATCTGGACTGGTTGAGGCGTTTGAGGGGAGTAATACAAATTATCTTTATAGCACTTATGCGCTTGAGAATTATGACCTTGATTTTTACGTCGATACATCTTGGAGCTGGTTGCCATGGAACTGGCTGGATGCGATTGGAAGGCAGATCATGCACGCGCTTTACTGGATAACAAATGTATTATGGTATCTGAGCCGTCTTTTAAGCTCTGCAACGGGTTCAGTTGTTTCAGAGGCATATCGTTTTGACTTGATTAATGAGGTGGCGGACGCGATCGGTGAGAATATGCAGCGTTTAGCAGGTGTAAGTGCATCCGGTTTATCTGGCAGTGGATTTTATCCGGGTTTTCTGATGTTTGTCGTGGTGATACTGGGTGTTTATGTGGCGTATGTAGGACTTTATAAGCGGGAGGTGAGCCGTGCGCTTGGTGCGGTTGTGCGGACGGTTGTTACATTTTTATTGACAACTGCATTGATCGTATACGCGCCGACTTGTATTCGTTATATCAATGAGTTCTCTAGTGACCTAAGTGCTGCAGCACTTGATCTTGGAACAGGGGTGACGATGCCGGGATCGCATCAAGGTGAGGGAGACAGTGTGGATTTAATCCGTGACAGTCTTTTTTCCATACAGGTTTATCAGCCGTGGCTTTTACTGCAGTGGGGAACAACGGATGTGGAAGAAATCGGGCAGGATCGTGTGAACAGCCTTCTTGCTGCAAGTCCTGATGATGAATATGGAATGGCGCGGGAAAATCTGGTCAAAGCGGAAATTGAAACGTATGGTAATATGCGGATGACGGTCATAAAGGTTGCGGGGCGACTTGGAGAAGTGCTTTTTATCTTTTTCATCAACCTTTTTATCAGTATATTTGTGATTTTAATGTGTGGTTTGATGATTTTAACGCAGATACTGTTTATCGTCTATACGTTGTTTTTGGTAATGAGCTTTATCATATCCATGTTTCCGGGATGCGAAGGAGTGTTAAGAAGTTCATTAGTCAAGGTATTTAATATTATAATGTTGCGTGCCGGTTATACGCTGATGATCACGTTTGCATTTACCATATCGACTATGATTTATGGTGTTTCAAAGGATCATTCTTTTGTAGTGATCGGATTTTTGCAAATTGTGACCTTTGCTGGAATCTTTTTTGCGAAAGGTGATATTTTAAAGATGATGTCCTTGGAGGAAAGTTCGGGAGCACGGCGTGCACAGGCATTTGGCAGTTTACTTGCATACAGTCAGTTAAGGAGGGGTTCTTTTAGCAGAAGGACGTTTGAGAATACAAAAAATAAAGTAAAAAGCCTTGGAAAAGAAAATCTTGAAATCGTCGGTGATGTTGCAAGATATACCGGAAAAAAGACGAATGCGTTCATGGATCGGCGGGCAGCAAGCTGGCACAGACAAGCTGCTGCAGAACGTTCCGCAGAGGGGGCGCGTATCCGGCGGGAGCATGATTATAGCGTTACAAGGGATGCACCGGAGGTAAGTGAAGCTTCTTTTTATCAAAGAAGCGACGGAAGCGCTGTGACTTCGCAGAATCTTTATGACCGTTATTTTCAAACGGAAAGACCAAAACGTTACCATGCGTCGCGCAACACGCCGGATAAGTTAGGGGCGGAGTTTACTACGTCAGAGCGGCGGATGGCGCGTGAGAAATACGGAAGACCGGAGCTATGGGCGCATGCTCCTGCAGGAAAGGATGTAAAGCGTGTATATTACAAAAAACGCTTTGATGATAAGACGGCAGATCGTATCACACCGGATTCTGTCGGTGTAGAGTTAAAGGATGCGCCACGCCGTTACCATATGGCGGGACGGGAGGAAATGCCAAAGCCTGCAAAAAGAGATCTAGGAAGAAAGATTCAAATTGGAGGACGAGATATGCGAACAGACCATTTAAAAAACCAGACGATGCAGCCGGATAATCATAATACAGAGAGTATGACACCCCATATTGGAGCTGAGAAAAAGGATGCGCCACGTCGTTATCATGTGGTAGAGCGCAGCGCGACGCCAGATCTTGCAAAGAGGGATATGCGGGAGGAGATTGGCAAACAGCAGGAGACGCGTAAGGAAGAACCTGCGGCAGTCAAAACATCTATCCCGGAAAATTTGCATGAGGGAAGGAGAGAGCAAAATATGGAGCGCAGAAAGTTCAGGCAGAAAAGAGAGCGGGGGGATTCCTGGGCGGCGTCAAAGCAGATGCATATAGAACAGGAAAAACAGTATAAAAACGGAGAGGAGGAAGTGAGAGATAAAGAGGCAGCGGCAGTAAAGGAAACAAGGAAAAATGATGAAGAAAATCGGGAAGTTTAAAAGATTAAAGCGTATTAAGCTGATATTGGCGCTTGTTCATATTGCGTTTCCGTTTTTGTTTATTCTTGGCACTGCTTCATTTTTGATCATGCTTGGAAATGGGAAGGAGGATGTAAAATACGAGAGTGGGCAGATGGTCAGTCCAGAGGTGAAGGGGTATTCTTATGCGGTTGCTAAAGCAGCCAGCGAACATGGGATAGAACCGTATGTGCGTTATTTACTTGCGATCATGCAGGTAGAAAGCCGTGGAATTGGCGTGGATGTGATGCAGTCGCTTGGTAATTCCGGTATACCGGAGAATAAGAAAACGCCGGAGCTTTCGATTGAGTACGGCGTTGCCTATTTTGCGGATTTGTTAAAACGTGCGGAAAGTCTGGACTGTGACATAGATACTGTGCTGCAGGCTTATAATTATGGTACAAGTTATCTTACATATGTTGCGGATCGGGGAGGGGTACATACTTATGATCTTGCGACTTTGTTTGCTGCCCAAAAGAGCGGCGGTAAAAAGGTGATATACAATAATCCGATAGCCTTAAAGACAAACGGAGGTTGGCGGTATGAGTATGGAAACATGTTTTATGTGTATTTAGTGAGGGAATATTTGGCATTTGATCCGATGAGTGGAGATACGGCGGATCTGATTATTCAGGAGGCAATAAAATATAAGGGTTATCCTTATGTGTGGGGCGGTGCAAGTCCGCAGACGTCTTTTGATTGTTCGGGTCTTGTACAGTGGTGCTATGGAGTTGCAGGTATCACAATGCCGCGCACTGCGCAGGAGCAATACGATGCAACGCAGCATATCGGCTTGGAGGAAGCAGCGCCGGGAGACCTTGTATTTTTTACCGGGACAACGAATACGGGGCGCTATATCACGCATGTTGGCATTTATGTAGGAGACAATAAGATGTTTCACGCGGGAAATCCGATCGGATATGCGGATTTAACGGGGCGTTATTGGAAGCAGCATTTTGTGTGCGTAGGGCGTATGCGGTAAGATTGTTGCAGGAGGCAGTGTGTTTTTAGAAACAATAAAACGGTTGTTATTTTCATGTATGTAGGGAGAGATATTCACAGGCATCATAGTAAGGGTGGAGATGTGGGTAACTCTGCGTGTTACGGAATCAGAAAGAAAAGGGTTGGTAAGCGGGTTGGAAAAGGGTTGGCAGACTGTGGGAAAAATGTTTTTCTTTTCCACGGGCTGTCAATGCTTTATCAATGCGCTTATCAATGCTTTTCTCTGATGAAGTGCAGAGTTATCCATATATCCATGCTTGAAGAAAAAAAGGAAAGGTGTAAAATGAAGGAAAAGAAAGAGAATAAAAGGGTTGCGATGTCGCAACAAAACGGACAAGAGATTCATAACATTCTTTTGAAAGGGAAAGAAGCTGCAGAAAAGCTTTTAAGAAAGGGAAGGGAATTTCAAAAAAATCAGCGCAAGAAGCGATACGAAAACGGAGAGGTGGAGCTTCCTGTTTTTCGCGTGGGTACAAATAAAAGGGGCATTCGCCTGTTATGGATATTGATGTCTGTCAGCCTTATATTTGCAATATATAAGAATTTTACGGCGATTGATAAGGAGACGATCCATGAGAGGACAGTTGTTGAACCAAGAGTTACAGATACAAATGAGTTGGAAAGTTTTGTGGAGCGGTTTGCGTTTATCTATCACTCATGGGGACACGGAGCGGATATGACAGAACGGGGAGAGGCATTAAACAGGTATATGACGGATTCGTTGGCAAAATTAAATATGACCACAATATCCGGTGACTGTCCGACAAGCTCCGATGTTCTTGATGTGCGTGTTTGTGAGGTTTTGGAAACTGCGGAGGGGGAATATCAGGTACGTTATTCTGTCAAGCAGTCCTTGCATGAGATATTGCCGGAAGAATTGGCTGCAGTAGAGAAAAATGAGCTGCCTTTTGTTGCTACTTCCGGTGCATCAGAAGAACAGGCGCAGGAGGAAAAGCCGGATTTAGAAAATGGATTTAATGGAACACAAACCGGAGAGACAGCGGGAGATAAGGAAGGGAATGAGGAAAACTCGGAAGTTGATTCACCGGAAACTGTGGAGGAAAAGCAGCCGGAGACAGCGACAAAATATCAGGCTGCAGTAACCTTAAAGACGGAAAGTATATCGAATGGCGATGGGAGTAAGACGGTTGTAACGACAAGAGAAAGCTTTTATATGGTAAATGTACATATGGATGAGAATAAAAGCATGGTGATCACAACGAATCCGACTGCTTGCGGTGTGCCGGGAAAATCTTCCTACACGGTGGCGGAGCGTCAAAGTGACGGCAGCGTAAGCGCTGAGGATATGGCAGGAATCGAGGATTTTTTGAATACGTTCTTTGCCCTTTACCCAAAGGCAACGGAAAAGGAGCTTGCTTATTACGCAGCACCTGACGTTATGGACGTGATCGGTGCAGATTATGTGTATGACGGACTTTACAGTCGGGCGTATTACAAAGAGGGCGATGCGATCAAGGCGCATGTCATGGTAAAATATTTAGATCAGACAGCAAAGGTCACGCAGCTTTCGGAGTATACGCTGACGTTGGAAAAGGGAGAGAATTGGAAGATTGTAAAGGCTGAATAGTAGGACGGATTTGAATTTATCTGTAACACGGGGCATTTACCAGTGCCCTGTGATGTGATACAATGAAAAAGGAGTGTGATGTGTATGCGCAGGAATGGAAAAAGTTTCAGGGAATGTATTATGCGGTTTTCCTACCGGGAGAGACGGAAAAGACGTCTGGAGGATTTCAGGGAGGAACTGGAGAGGTTTCGGCTTATGGATAAGGACGAGCGGTATTTTGAATATACAGAGTTAGTGTCAGAGTATGAGCGCAGGAAAAATGTGCTGGTTTTTTTTCTTGTTGCTGTTGCGTTGGCGGTTTTAACGGATGTGTGGAGCCGTTTCTTTTCCTTTATGGAGCTTGCGATACAGTATGCGGCGGGAAGCGGCAATGCGGAGGCTGCGGTAGTAAGTTTCTGGATTTCGGTTTCTGTGCTCACTTTCATAACGCTGCTGGTTTGCTTTTTTCTGTTTGTATCGGTAAAGGAGACGGAGGCTTTAAGAAAAAGGCTTATGATGGTTGAGGGTGTGATAAAGGAAGCAGCAGAAGATAAATACGGGAAAAGGTGAGAAAATGGAATGAAGTGGGGATATTGTCTGATAAGAAACTGGTATAACTTATTATATGCGGTGGTTACGAGTGTGTATTTGGTTCGTCTGGTAAGGTTAAACGAAGAGTTGCTTGCGGAGGAATTTGCTACAGCGTTTGAGTTGCTTTTATACAAAGATGCAGCTGCCATAAAGTTTTTTGGTATGGCATTGTTACTGTTCTTGCTGGGTATTATTTTTATTTCTGTAGCAGTGAGGCTTTGGAGGAAGGCAGAAAGTTTTGAGGAGATGGTATCTGTTATTTTGACAGTTGCAGTTATTGCAGTACTGCTTCTGCTGATTATTGTATTTATTGACAATCCTATTTTTCGGGCGATTCTGTCCGTTGTCCTTATGGTGGGAGGCGGTGTCGCTTTAGCTGCAGACTGATATGAAGTGAAAAAAAAATAATAAGGAAAGGGGTACATATATGAAAAGAGAATCAATACCAGTATGGGAAAAACTGACGCTGACGGTTGACGAGGCGGCAGAGTACAGTAACATCGGAACGGGAAAAATTAGGGAACTTTTAAACGAGCCAGACTGTGATTTTGCTTTGCGTAAAGGTTCTTATTCTTTGATTAAAAGGGTAAAATTTGAAAGATATATACTGGAAAAAGAAGTAATCTAGCAGTTTCAGGGGAAAAAGATTTGCAAAAGGGCATTGTATGTGGTAAATGTTACCATAGTGCAATGCTCTTTTTTGCTGTCGGAAAGGAGAAAAAAAATGCAAAGAAGAAAAGACAGTCGGGGCAGAGTTTTGGAAAAAGGGGAAAGCCAGAGAAAGGACGGACGCTATGTTTATCAGTACATAGATAATTGGGGGGCTCGTAAATCAGTATATGCATTGAACTTGTCTGACTTAAGAAAGGTAAAAAAGCAGATTTTGCGTGATCTTGAGGACGGGATAGATGTGAGAGGTGGGGAGATTACCTTAAATGAGCAGTTTGATAAGTATCTTGCATTAAAAACTAAGCTTGCTAACTCTACAAGACAAAATTATATCAATATGTGGAATGGGCGTGTTAGGAACACAAGCTTTGGAAGAAAGCGTATCTGCGATATTAAAAAATCAGATATACTCCGGTTTTATAACGATCTGCAGGATGCCGGGTTAAAGAATTCAACGATCAAGGCATTTCATTGCATGATTGCTCCATGCTTGGAGCTTGCTGTGGAGGATGATGTTTTAAGAAAGAATCCGGGTCGTGGTTGCTTAAGGGGGTTTGAGAATGATGCGGATGAGAAAACTGCGCTTACGAAGAAAGAGCAGGAGGAGTTGTTGGCGTTTGTTCGGGGAAGTAATGTGTATGCAGTCTATTATCCGATGCTTGTGTTTATGATTGGAACGGCTGTGCGATGTGGGGAGGCGATCGGACTTACATGGAAGGATGTGGACTTTAAAAAGCGGGAAATATCTATAAGACATCAGCTGATATACAAAAAGAAAGACGGAAAGTATGGGTTTTATGCAGATACACCGAAAACAGATGCCGGGATAAGGATTATACCAATGACAAGGGAAGTGTGCAGGGTACTTTTAGATCAACGGGAACAGCAACTTGCAAGGGGCTGGAAAACAAATGTCTGTATTGATGGATATGAGGATTTCGTCTTTTCTACGAAAAACAGAAATCCATTTATGCCAAGTGCAGTAAACAACTTTCTGTTAAATATCGTTAACGGTTATAACAAGTCGGAGGGAAAGAAAGTGCAGATGCCTCACATTTCGGCTCATGTTTTAAGGCACACTGGATGCACCAGAATGTCAGAGGCTGGAATTGATCCAAAGGTCTTACAGTACATCATGGGGCATAGTAAAATTTCGGTGACAATGGAAGTTTATAATCATGTATCTGCGGAGCGCAATCATAAGGAAATGGAGAAGTTAGAGCGGATTAGATTGATTGGATAGTTTACTTCATTTTTACTTCAAATGGTATGAAAATATGAGGTAATATGGCATAGTATGTGAAAGTTTTGATTTTGAGAAAATTAAGAAATGCTGTAAAATCAACGCTTTGGAACAGTATGAAAAGTTTTGATAAGCAGTATAGAGATTTTTTTCCGCGAGTGCTAACAATAGGGTGCAGTCCAAGAAAAATCAAGGCTTTTGTGATTCTTAAAACTTTCTAAAAACAGAAAAAACAGTATTTGAAAAAACGGAAAAATATGTATATACTGAATAAGAAAGAAAAAGTGGCGGGAAGCATGCGAAAGTGAGCAGTGTACAGGCGTGTCTGTACGCCGGGTCGGCAATGCTTTGGAATGGAGATTCACATGATACGACTGAGGGCAAACGCAGAATTAAAGCAGACATTTGAACGGTTGATCGAGGCGGCAAAGGTACCGGTGAAGTGGAACGGTATCTTTGTCGTTGTTGATAATTATATGATATTGCAGGGGGAGGTGCGTTCCCTGTTTTTTCATTTTGATACAAAAAAGGTCACCTCGAATATCATTGAGATACCGGAGCAGGAGGAGCTACGGGAGGTGGGAGAGAATCAGCGTGTACAAAACGCGATCAATATGATCCTTTACGCTTTTGGGAAATGGGGGACGATCGGAGGCGTCCGCGTGGAGAAGGATAACCGCGAGCTTGGCAGATTGTTTGCGGGGATTATGCGGGAGTATGGCGCAGAGCCGGAATATACGCCGTTATATCTGCGGTTTTACAAAAACGGGATCAGGATTACCTATGAGGATGTGATCCAGCTTGCGCTGGAATATGAGGACGATCCGGAACAGGAGAGCGGAGGAAACGGACAGGGGCTTTGGCATAAAATGGTCTGGAAAAGGATGCGCGCGGAGTTTACGCGGGTGGAGACGACGGTAGCAGAGCGCAGACGAAACAGGCTCGGCAATAATTTTTATATGGTCGGTTATCTGTGCCCTGACTGCGGCAGAAATTTACATATGGTGGTCTATCCCGAGGGGAAGGAGTTTCGGATCGAGACAGAGGAGGGAGGCGTGCTGCTTGCACGCGCGGCAACCTGTGCAAAATGCCGCAGCTTTTTTACACCGCGCCCAAAGAAGCTGTTTGCAGACGGAGATGCCTATGTCATGGATTTTGAGGAGGACGAGGCGGCATATGAGGATTATCTGGAGCTTTTGGGAGGCACGGGGCGTCGTGTGTCAAACAGCCACTGCAATGAATATGAGGACGGCAGAGAAGTGGCGGATGCATATGGCGAAGAAGATGAAGCTGACGAGCTTTCCGCCCATCTGCCGGAACTGTCGGAGGAGGAGTTAAATAAGCTCTCCGCGCGGATGGAGGAGGGCTTTTATCCCGATGAACGTGTCAAAAAAATGGAGCAGGACGTAAAGAAGCAGAAAAAAGGAAAGAACAGCAGAGACGGGAAAAGGAAAGGTCAGGCGACTGGGGAGGAGCAGACAGCAGAACAGACGGCAGTGCGCACAGCATCCGGCGGACCGAATGATGAGCGCCGGGAGGAGGGCATGGGCAGAGAAAAGTCTGGCAGAACACCGTTTTTTTCTGTGAAAAAGCAGGAGACTCTGAGACAGACACATCTGCCGGATGCGCAGGAGGAACGGGAAGAACAGACGTCCGATATGGAGAAGGAAGAAAGCACAAGCTCGGCAAAGTCTTTGGATTTTTGGGAAAAAGCGCAGAGGCAGAAAAACAGACGGGAGGCTGCAGGCGGTGAGAAGGAACGCGTATCCGCCGTAGAGACGGGCAGGGAGGATGTCTCCGTAAAAGCAGATGATTTGCCAAACGCCCGTCACAGATATGCGCAGTCAGAGCGGGAGAGAGATGTCTGGCGGGAGACAGACACAAAGCAAGAGAGGGACACAAAGCAAGAGAGGGACACAAAGCAGGAGAGAGATACGAAGCAGGAGAGGGATACGAAACAGGAGACAGAGAGTCAAGCGGAGCTGACAACGAGCCAGAAAATCGTGCGCTTGCGGGCGGAGCGTGCGGCAGAAAAGGAGATCAGGCGCCTGCGAGAGAGAACGCAGGCGGCAGAAGGGAAGCCGTATGCCATTATCCAGCGGGTGCTTGCAGAGGTACGGCAGTCACCGGCACCGGAGGGAGAAAAGAGGGAGCTTTTGGAAAAACTTTCCGCATGGCGGAAGACGCAGGCAGACCACGAGGTGGAAACGCTTGTTAGGAATATGCCGCCGCAGCGAAGCAGAAGACAGTATGAGCAGTATCTGGAACGGATCAAAAGCTATGAGGACGCCGACCTGACGCCGTATGAGGAAATTTTAAGTGAGAAAAGGATCGAGGCAGAGAAGCAGGAAATCGCAGATATGGTGCGGCGTGCAAGAAAGACCGACCGCGGAGAGCTGCTTGAATTGCTGGACCGGCTGCGTGCGGAGGAATTTTTGCAGGAGCTGCGCTTGCCGTATGAGGAAAAGATCAAGGAGCGGATCAGACAGGCGGATGCAGAGGAAATCGCACAGATTTGTCCGAATCCGATGCAGATGAGTTTTGCGGAGGGCATGGAGGCATATGAGAAAATCAAGGGCGGAGATTTTCTGCCGGAATTAAAGGAGGATGTGTTAAAGCAGCTCACGAAGCGTCTGACCAAAATTAAGACGGAGGAGTGCGAGCTTTTGGTACAAAAGCTGTCGGAGGAATTAAAGGAAGCGGACATTGCAGAGAATCCCAGACATCATTTTTATCCTGCGCGTAAGGTGCTGCTACGGCAGGCGTCCCCGGAGGAGCTGGACGTGATCGAATTTGCACTGGCATCCTATGCGGCCGGAAAGGGGATGTTTGAATATCCGATTTTTGTCGTGGATGCTACACGCAATGGAACGGGGCGGGAAGGCATTATTTTGACGCCGGAGCATTTGTATTACAGCACGCTTCTGAATGCGTACGGCGTGCCGCTTTCTAAGATCGCATCGATTGAGGGAAGCACGGGATTTTTAAAAAAGGGACTTTACATGTATCAAAAGGACGGCACCAAGCTAAAACTTCCCTATGCCGTGGAGAGCAGCGAGCTTGAGGCATTTGGCGAGGTATTGGATTCCTTTGTGCATTATCTTCAGGAAAAGCCGGATTCCAGAAGCCTTTCCTATCTGGCGAGCGAGCGTCATGAGACGATCTGCTGCTATCGCTGCGGATATGAATATCGGGGAGGAAATATCTGCCCGAAGTGCGGTTACCGGAATAATGAATAGCAGAGTAGTCTCGGAAACACAATGCATAAAGGATGAGATTTTTGCATACAGG